>NZ_JBFREX010000005.1:0-236121 GCF_052114525.1 Pseudomonas sp. KB_15
GCTGCGAAGCAGTCGTAAAATCAGTCATTGCGGTACGTCAGGCAGGCCGCGTCAGCTGGACTCACGACTGCTTCGCAGCCGAACGCAGCCTCGCGGGCTCGGCAGCTGCTACAGATCGCATTACCGCTTGACTGACTGGCATTAGCCCAAACGCCCGTCTATATAGAAGGGCCTCCTCATAGGCAGCAACAGCCCATGACAGAGCCAAAAAACGAGACCACCGCGTACAGGCGATTAGCCTGCCTCCAAAAAACAAAAAAGCACCCAAGGTGCTTTTTTGTTATCGCTATCAGCTGTACAAGGCCGCCACCCTCGCCCGCGCCATGTGCAGCTTTTTGTAGCTGTCGATCAGACGAAGGTGCCTGTCGAGCCCTTCCAGTTTCATGCTCGTCGGCGTCAGGCCATAGAAACGTACACTGCCATCCACGGACCCTATCGCCGCATCCATCCGTTCGTTACCGAACATCCGGCGGAAGTTGACCTCGTAGTCGCTCAGTTCCAGATCATCGTCCAGCTGCATTTCCAGCACGACGTTCACGGCTTGATAAAACAAACCGCGCTCGACGGTGTTGTCGTTGTATTGCAAGAAGGCTTCCACCAGATCCTTCGCCTGGTCAAACTTCTGCAAAGCGAGATAAATCAGCAGCCGCAGCTCCAGGATCGTCAACTTGCCCCAAGGCGTGTTGTCGTCGAACTCGATGCCGATCAAGGTGGTGATGTCGGTGTAATCATCCAGCTCGCTGTTTTCCAATCCCTTGGCCAGCGTTCTCAGGCCGACTTTGCTCAGACTGTGCAGGTTGAGGATGTCGGCGCGGAACTGCAGCGCTTTGTTGGTGTTATCCCAGATCAAATCTTCTACCGGATAAATTTCCGAGTAATCCGGCACCAGAATGCGGCAGGCCTTGGCGCCGATGTGCTCATAGACCGCCATGTACACTTCTTTGCCCATGTCTTCGAGAATGCCGAACAAGGTCGCGGCCTCTTCGACATTCGAGTTTTCGCCTTGACCGGAGAAATCCCACTCAACGAATTCGAAATCCGGCTTGGCACTGAAGAAGCGCCACGAGACCACACCGCTGGAATCGATAAAGTGCTCGACGAAGTTGTTCGGCTCAGTCACCGCCTGACCTTCGAAGGTCGGCTGAGGCAGATCGTTCAGGCCTTCGAAGCTGCGGCCTTGCAGCAGTTCCGTCAGGCTGCGCTCCAGCGCCACTTCCAGGCTTGGGTGCGCGCCGAACGAGGCAAACACGCCACCTGTACGCGGGTTCATCAAGGTGACGCACATCACCGGGAACTCCCCGCCCAGCGATGCATCCTTGACCAGCACCGGGAAGCCCTGCTCTTCCAGGCCCTGGATACCCGCCAGGATGCCCGGGTATTTCGCCAGTACTTCCTGCGGCACATCCGGCAGTGCCATTTCGCCTTCGAGGATTTCGCGTTTGACCGCACGCTCGAAGATCTCGGACAGGCACTGCACCTGCGCTTCGGCCAGCGTGTTGCCAGCGCTCATGCCATTGCTCAGGAACAGGTTTTCGATCAGGTTGGACGGGAAGTACACCACCTCATTGTCCGACTGACGCACAAATGGCAGTGAACAAATGCCCCGCTGGGTGTTGCCGGAGTTGGTGTCGTACAGATGCGAACCACGCAACTCGCCATCCCGGTCGTAAATCTTCAGGCAGTACTCGTCGAGGATTTCGGTCGGCAGTTCGTCCTTCGGGCCAGGCTTGCACCAGCGCTCGTCCGGGTAATGCACAAACGCCGCATTGGCGATGTCTTCACCCCAGAACTGATCGTTGTAGAAGAAGTTGCAGTTGAGCCGCTCGATAAACTCGCCCAGTGCCGATGCCAGCGCACCTTCTTTGGTCGCGCCTTTGCCGTTGGTAAAACACATTGGCGAGTGCGCATCGCGGATGTGCAGCGACCACACATTGGGAACGATATTGCGCCACGAAGCGATTTCAATCTTCATGCCCAGGTCGGCCAGGATGCCCGACATGTTGGCGATGGTTTGCTCCAGCGGCAGGTCCTTGCCCACAATGTAGGTGCCCGCTTCGCTGGTCGAGTGCGGCATCAGCAACGCCTGGGCATCGGCGTCGAGGTTTTCGACCTCTTCAATCACAAACTCAGGCCCGGTTTGCACCACCTTCTTTACCGTGCAACGGTCAATGGAGCGCAAGATCCCCTGACGGTCCTTGGCGGAGATGTCCGCAGGCAACTCGACCTGAATCTTGAAAATCTGGTTGTAGCGGTTTTCCGGGTCAACGATGTTGTTTTGCGACAGGCGGATATTTTCGGTGGGGATATTGCGAGTTTCGCAATACAACTTCACGAAGTACGCCGCACACAACGCCGACGAAGCCAGGAAATAATCGAACGGCCCCGGTGCCGAGCCATCGCCCTTGTAGCGAATGGGTTGATCGGCAATCACCGTGAAGTCGTCGAACTTGGCCTCAAGTCGAAGGTTGTCGAGAAAGTTGACCTTGATTTCCATGCGCGATTACCAGAATAACGAGCTAAACGATTTGGCCGCCATTATCCTGTTTTTCAGCACAGACCGTTAACTTTCCACTATTTATCGATCAACACGACACCGCGCTCCTCGAGCAAGCGCACAAACATCGTGAGGCTCTGCGACACCGTCCCCCTGCGCCACACCAGCCAGGTGCGTAAATAGCGGAAAGACTCCGACAACGGCCAGACGCTGACCGTCGTGCATCCCGGCATGCTTTCGAGCATGCTGCGGGGCATCAGCGCCAGGCCGGCACCGGCGCTGACGCAGGCCAGCATGCCGTGATAGGACTCCATTTCGAAAATCTTGCCGGGTACCGCCGCGCCATTGGCGAACCAGCTTTCGAAATGATGGCGATAGGAGCAGTTGGAGCGGAAGGCATAGATGTTTTCACCATTCACATCCTTCGCCCGATGAATCGGGTCATGATTGAGGGGTGCGATCAAGACCATTTCCTCTTCGAATGCCGGCACACCCTCCAGTGCCGGATGCAACACCGGACCATCGACAAATGCCGCGGCCAGCCGCCCCGACAGCACCCCATCGATCATCGTCCCGGAAGGGCCGGTGGACAGGTCCAGTTCGACCTTGGCGTGTTTCTGGTTATAGGCGGCCAATAGCTCTGGAATACGTACCGCTGCCGTACTTTCCAGCGAACCCAGGGCGAAGGCTCCTTGCGGTTCTTCACCCGCTACTGTGGCCCGCGCTTCCTGGACCAGGTCGAGAATTCGTCGAGCGTAATCCAGGAAACTCCATCCGGCCGGCGACAAGCGCAGGCGACTCTTCTCGCGGATAAACAGATCCACACCCAGGTCCAGCTCAAGCTGCTTGATTCTGGTCGTCAGATTCGATGGCACCCGGTGGATATGCTGGGCGGCCAAGCTGATGCTGCCGTGCTCGGCGACAGCCTTGAAAATTTCGAGCTGAACCAGATCCAAGTCATTCTCCAAACGTGAACATTATGCTCAGTATTATTCAGTTTCCAGAAAACGTATACCCCCATAACCTGAGCACATTCCTACCTCGCAGGACGGTGCCATGACCAACGTTTCCAGCCTTACCCATGCCATTTCGATCAACCCGACCACGGGCGAGCAGATCGGCCATTACCCTTTCGAATCCGATTCGGCACTGCAGGCCGCGCTGACGCGGGCCGCTACCGGGTTTCGCGCCTGGCGCAGCGAACCGGTTGAACTACGCGCGCAGCTTTTGATCAACCTCGGCCAGGCCTTGCGCAACAATGCCGAGGCCATGGCGAACATGATCACCCTGGAAATGGGCAAGCCGATTGCCCAGGCCCGCGGTGAAATTGAAAAATGTGCACAGCTCTGCGAGTGGTACGCCGAACACGGCCCCGCCATGCTGAGCTCGGAGCCAACCCTGGTTGAAGGCGGCAAGGCACGCATTGAATATCGCCCCCTCGGCCCGATTCTCGCCGTCATGCCGTGGAACTTCCCCATCTGGCAAGTCCTGCGCGGCGCGGTCCCCACGTTGCTCGCAGGCAATACCTACGTGCTCAAGCACGCACCAAACGTCATGGGCAGCGCCTACCTGCTGCTGGAAGCCTTCCGGCAAGCGGACTTTCCTGAAGGTGTTTTCGAGGTTATCAATGTCACACCGGAGGGTGTATCCAGGGCGATCGCCGATCCACGTATCGCGGCTGTCACCCTCACCGGTAGCGTGCGTGCCGGCATGGCCATCGGCGCTCAGGCCGGCGCAGCACTGAAGAAGTGCGTATTGGAATTGGGCGGCTCCGACCCATTTATTGTGCTCGACGACGCCGACCTCGATGAGGCAGTGAAAGCCGCCGTGATCGGGCGTTATCAAAACACCGGACAAGTCTGCGCCGCCGCCAAACGCCTGATTGTCGAGCAAGGCATTGCCCGGGAATTTACCCGCAAGTTCGTCGAGGCCACCCAACGACTGGTCGTCGGCGATCCACTCGCCACCACCACTTACATCGGCCCGATGGCGCGCTTCGATCTGCGCGACGAACTGGACCAACAGGTGCGCGACACACTGGAAGAAGGCGCGACGTTGTTGATGGGTGGAAAGAAGGTCGAAGGCACCGGCAACTACTACGAACCCACTGTACTCGGCGATGTGACCGATCAGATGACGTCATTCAAACAGGAATTGTTTGGTCCTGTGGCTTCGATCATCACAGCCAGAGACGCAGCCCATGCGCTGGAGTTGGCCAATGACAGTGAATTCGGTCTCACCGCCACCCTCTACACGCGCAATGTCGAACTCGCCCGGCAGATGGCCGGCGAACTTGAAACCGGCGGCGTGTTCATCAACGGCTATAGCGCCAGCGATCCGCGTGTCAGCTTTGGAGGTGTGAAGAAGAGTGGCTTTGGCCGGGAGCTCTCGCATTTCGGGGTGCGCGAGTTCTGTAATGCACAAACGGTTTGGCTGGATCGACGCTAAGGACAGCGCAGTACTCCGGACTGGACCAGAATCCAGTGTGAGCTTATCCCGACAGCGCAAAAACCTTGGTACTGGAATAAAAAACGGGCGCCTTTTCGGCGCCCGTTTTTTTTGTTCAAAGGTTCGGTGGCATCGGGGGTAACCGTCCACCAGTACCCTGCGTGCCGCCTCGCTTTGATATGATTTTTTTCACACATATTGATTTGTGAAATTTATTGTGTCATTTATACCCTCGTGAATTATCGGGACAGTCCACATTGCCAGACCGGACGGCAGCCCTCCCTACCACCCAAACGCCCCATCCAAGGAGTCAACAATATGTACAAGACAGAACTTCTAGGTGCTCTGGCACTGTGCGTCGCAAGCTTCCTGGCACACGCCGACGACGACAGCCTGCGTATCGGTATCGAAGCGGCCTACCCACCCTTCTCCTTCAAGACGCCAGAGGGCAACGTCAGTGGTTTCGATTACGACATTGGCAACGCGCTGTGCGAAGAGATGAAGGTCAAATGCGAGTGGGTCATCCAGGAGTTCGACGGCATGATCCCGTCGCTGAAAGTGCGCAAGATCGATGCTGTGCTGTCGTCGATGTCGATCACTGAAGACCGAATGAAGTCGGTCGATTTCAGCAAAAAGTACTACCACACGCCGGGCAAGTTCGCGATGAAGGCCGGCAACGTGATCAACGACCCGCTGGTCGATCTCAAAGGCAAGAAACTCGGCGTGCAACGCTCCTCGACCTATGACCGTTTCGCCACCGAGCAGCTTGAGAAAGCCGGGGTCGAGGTGGTGCGCTACGGATCACAAAATGAAGCCTTCCTTGACCTGGCAGCGGGTCGCCTGGACGCCACGCTCGCCGACATCGTCAACACCGATGAGAGCTTTATCAAAACACCGGCCGGTAAAGGTTTCGCGCTGGCTGGGCCGGACATCAACGACCCGAAATATTTCGGCAGAGGCGCCGGGATCGCGGTGCGTAAAGGCGACAGTGCGAACGTTGCACGCCTGAGTGCAGCGATTGACGCCATCCGCGCCAATGGCAAGTACCAGCAAGTGATGGCCAAGTACTTCGCGTTCGATATCTACGGCGAATAAACGCTGACCCGCAACCCTGGCGCCGGCTCCCCGCAGGCGCCGCTTTGGACTTGTCTCGCGCGCCTCCCGGCGCTCGTTTGAGGAACTTCATCATGCTTCACGGCTACGGATCGAGCATTCTCGATGGCGCCTGGCTGACCATTAACCTGGCCCTGACCTCCATGACCATGGCGATTGCCTTGGGCCTGATCGGCGCCGCCTTTCGTTTGTCGCCGTTTAAATGGCTGGCGGTGCTGGGCGAAGGTTATACAACCCTGATTCGCGGTATTCCCGATCTGGTGCTGATTCTGCTGATCTTCTACGGCGGGCAGGATCTGGTGAACCGCATTGCGCTCTCATTCGGCTACACCCGCTACATCGATATCAATCCCTTTATCGCCGGCGTCTGCACCATGGGCTTCATTTTCGGCGCCTATCTCTCGGAAACCTTTCGGGGTGCCTTTATGGCAATCCCTAAAGGTCAAGCCGAGGCTGGCGCGGCCTATGGCATGGGTAGCACGCAAGTGTTCTGGCGGATTCTGGTGCCGCAGATGATTCGTTTCGCCATTCCCGGGTTCACCAACAACTGGTTGGTGCTGACCAAATCCACCGCGTTGATCTCGGTGATCGGCTTGCAGGACATGATGTTCAAAGCCAAGAACGCCGCGGACGCCACCCATGAGCCATTTACGTTTTTCCTCGCGGTAGCGGCGCTTTATCTGATGCTGACCAGCCTGTCTTTGCTGGTCCTGCGCTATCTGGAAAAACACTACTCGGTCGGCATCAAAGCCGCCGAACTGTGATTGGGAGCAACCCCATGATTCTCGACTACAACCTGATCTGGGAGAACCTGCCGCTGTATTTCAACGGTGCATGGGTGACCCTGAAGGTGCTGCTGATTTCCCTGGCCGCTGGCCTGGTGCTGGCGATTCCATTGGCGCTGATGCGAGTGTCCCGGTCACCGCTGATCAACGCCCCGGCCTGGCTCTACACCTACGTGATTCGCGGCACGCCGATGCTGGTGCAATTGTTCCTGATCTATTACGGCCTCGCGCAGTTCGAAGCGGTACGTACAAGCGCGCTCTGGCCTTACCTGTCCAGTGCAACCTTTTGTGCCTGCCTGGCCTTTGCGATCAATACCAGTGCCTATAGCGCGGAACTCCTGGCCGGCAGTTTGAAAGCCACGCCTCACGGTGAGATCGAAGCGGCCCGGGCCATGGGCATGTCGCGCCTGACCCTGTACCGCCGCATTCTCCTGCCGTCGGCCTTGCGCCGGGCGCTGCCGCAGTACAGCAACGAAGTGCTGATGATGCTGCAGACCACCAGCCTGGCGTCCATCGTCACGCTGGTGGATATCACCGGAGCCGCGCGAACCGTCAGTTCGCGCTTCTATCTGCCATTCGAGGCGTTCATCACTGCCGGCCTGATCTACCTGGCCCTGACCTTCATCCTGGTTCGCCTGTTCAAGCTGGCCGAGCGCCGCTGGCTGGCCTATCTGGCACCGCGCAAGCACTAAGGAGCTTTATGAAGCACATTCAATACCTTTTGCCGTGGAGTGCCTCGGGCACAGAACGAAAGTTGTCGCTGTTTCGTTTTGGCAGCGGGCCGCGCAAGGCATACATCCAGGCCTCCCTGCATGCCGACGAGCTGCCGGGGATGCGCGTCGCGGTCGAACTCAAGCGCCGTCTGCAAGAACTGGAAGAGCAAGGTCGCCTGAGCGGAGTGATCGAGCTGGTGCCGATGGCCAATCCGATTGGTATCGCCCAGATGTTCCAGGCCACCCACCAGGGTCGTTTCGAGTTCTCCAGCGGGAAGAATTTCAATCGCGACTTCCCGGAGCTCGCCGAGGCAGTAGCGCAGCAACTGGAAGGTCGACTGGGCGACGATGCCGACGCCAACATCGCACTGATCCGTCGCGCCATGAGCGATGCCCTCACCAACATGCCGGAACCGACATCGGAACTCGATGGCTTGCGGCGCCTGTTGATGCAGCATGCTTGTGATGCCGATGTGGTGCTGGATCTGCACTGCGACTTCGAGTCGATCATGCTGCTGTATGCCATGCCGCAAAACTGGTCACGCTTGCGCTCATTGGCCGCCCGCCTCGGCGCTGGCGTGGCCCTGCTGGCCGAGGCTGCAGGAGGCAACGCCTTCGATGAAGCCTGCGCAATCCCCTGGCTGCACCTGGCCAAGCACTTTCCTCAAGCCAATATTCCGTTGGCGTGCGTGGCCACCACGATTGAATTGCGCGGCATGGCTGACACCGGGCGCGAGCAATGCGTCGACAGTGCGCAGGCCATTCTCGGCTATCTCGCCGAGCAAGGCCTGATCAACGGAGACTGGCCTGCCGCGCCACCGAGCCGCTGTGAAGCGACACCGTTCGCCGGCGCGCAGTATGCCTATGCGCCGCACCCGGGGGTGGTGAGTTATCTGCAACCGTTGGGTGCCCATGTCAAGGTCGGCGATCCACTGTTCGAAGTGATTGATCCGTTGACCGATCACCACAGCGTGGTGCACGCCAGCACCGACGGCATCCTGTATGCCCGCGAACGCCTGCGCTTCGCCCAGCCCGGATTGTGGTTGGCCAAAGTGGCCGGCAGTACCCCTATTCGCCAAGGCCGCTTGCTCAGCGACTGATTCCAGAGAGTTGAAACCATGTACAAACTTGAAATTCAGGATCTTCACAAAAGCTACGGCGCCCACGAAGTGCTCAAGGGCGTGTCCCTGGAAGCGAAAGCCGGTGACGTCATCAGTATTATCGGCTCCAGTGGTTCTGGTAAAAGCACCTTCCTGCGTTGCATCAACCTGCTGGAGCAACCCAACGCCGGCAATATCGTCCTCAATGGCGAGCAGCTCAAGCTGGTGACCAATAAACTCGGCGGGCTCAAGGCTGCCGAACCCAAGCAGCTGCAGCGCATGCGTTCGCGGCTATCGATGGTGTTTCAGCACTTCAACCTCTGGTCGCACATGAGTGCCCTTGAAAACGTCATGGAAGCTCCGGTGCATGTGCTGGGCATGAACAAGAAAGAAGCCCGGGAAAAAGCGGAGCACTACCTGAACAAAGTCGGCGTGGCGCACCGCATGGACGCCTGGCCGGCTCATATGTCCGGTGGTGAGCAACAGCGTGTGGCAATTGCCCGTGCACTGGCCATGGAACCTGAAGTGATGCTGTTCGATGAACCGACTTCGGCACTCGACCCCGAGCTGGTCGGCGAAGTACTTAAAGTCATGCAGGATCTCGCACTCGAAGGACGCACCATGGTGGTCGTGACCCACGAAATGGGCTTTGCCCGCGAGGTATCCAATCAACTGGTGTTTCTGCACAAGGGGCTGGTCGAAGAGCGCGGCAGTCCGCGTGAAGTGCTGGTCAATCCACAGTCCGAGCGTCTCCAGCAATTTCTGGCCGGAAGTCTGAAATAACCTGAGCCGCAACACAGTCCGTAGCAGCTGGCGAAGCCTGCGTTCGGCTGCGCAGCAGTCGTGAAATCAGCCAATGCGATGCGTCAGATATACCGTGCGCTCAGGTTTTACGGCTGCTGCACAGCCGAACGCAGGCTTCGCCAGCTGCTACAAGGTATGCGTTGTGGCTGAAATTGCTTAACCGACCGGCCCGCGGCTTCGGATACACTCCAGCCAGCCCTCTCTAACCCTCAGGAATTGTTGAGCCGGACATGCCGACCCCCACGAAAAACACCACGGTCTATGCCGCGCCGGTGATGCGCAAACTGGCGGAAATCGTTTCTGAGTTACCGCCTTCACTGCGCAAGGTGGCGGATTTTATCCTGCGTCATCCGCTAAAGGCCGCGACGCTGACTATCGAAGAAATGGCTCATGAAACATCCACCTCGCCAGCCGCGGTGAATCGTTTGGCCAAGGCTCTGAACCTGGGGGGCTACACCGGCATGAAAGCCGAGCTGGTCGCGACGTTGCAGCAGATGGTGTCGCCGGTCGACAAACTGCGCAACGAACTGGCGCATCGTCCCGGTGGCGCATTTGGCCTGCATGAGCAAATCCAGAGCGCCAGCAGCAACCTCGCCTCGGCTGCGACCAATAACCATGCAGACACCTTCGAAGCGTTCGTCACTCGCCTGATCAAAGCGCGCAAAATCTACATCCTGGGCTTTGGCAACAGTGTCTATTTCGCTGGTCTCGCCGCCTCGACCCTGATGCCCTTCTGTGCGGACGCCACCGCGATCAGCATGGAGGGCGGAAACGAAAACGCCGCTTACCGTCTGGCCGCAATCACCGACCAGGATGTATTGCTGGCGATCTCCCTGCCGCGCTATTCCCTCGACACCCTGCAACTCGCACGTTTTGCCAATGAACGCGGCGCCTCGGTGCTGGCAATCACCGACTCACCTGCATCACCTCTCACCAGCATTGCCGAACACGTGCTATTTGCCCCCGCCGACCATCCAGTATTGACCAGTTCCAACATCGCCGTGCTCGCATTGATCGAAGGATTGGTGGCGGGTGTGATGGCTCGCAATAAAGAAGCCGTCAAGCTGGCGACCGAACTGACCGAAAGCGTGATGTCTTACCTGCATATTCCTTCCAGCAGTAAATCGCTGAAAAAGTGATATCTCCTGGGGATGGACTTGAATGACTCCAAGCCACGCTATCAAGTCCTATCTACAGGCTGACGGCATTAATAGCGCTGGACTGGCCGTGCTGGAGTCGAATCCTCTCCGAGAATTAGCCAACAGGGGCCGCGTATTTCCATTCCTGCTCGCCGGTCAACTCACAACTTGTCGGCGCTGATTGAAAACAGGGCTCCAGGAGCTTCCCTTGCTGCTCTCGCTGACACCGGACACCATGACCCAGTAGCTGGAAACCACTCGCTGGCTCTCCTACTTACTAATACCGGTGATACTCCTGACCTCCGCGGTCACCACCGTAGTAGCGCCCATGGTCACCTCCGTGACCATCATGATGCCGATAATACGGCCAGCAGCCACCGAGCAGAAGGGTTGCTGACACCACCAGAATTAATGCAGTTGTGCGTTTCATCAGATCTTCTCCAGACAAACAATGCCTGTCGCTGTATCCGTTTGATTGCGCACAATTTCAGATAGTTCAAACAGCCCTCTCGACACCCGAATCAAACATCCGACACCCCCCGCATGCACTCCCCTGCGCGCCCAACGGCAACCAGCGGAATGGATGAGTGCAGCCGAGTTTTGCTGGATCAACCCCCCGCCAATCTGGAGGCGACCATGACCTGTGAAGTGATCATCGAGGACTACGTCCTCCAGTGCGACATCTCAAGTGTCGTTTCAGTCAAGGGTGAACTGACGCTGATTGGCCCGGTGATGGTCACCGCAGCGCACGCGATGGGCTGGTCGAGGCCGATCACAGCCAGAGCAACAACACCAACTGGAACCTGACCGAAAAGCCCAGTGAGGTGCGCCATGATCTTCGCCCCGCTCTACATGCTCGGGCTCATCTACAAGGGACCACGTCGATGAAGTCAGGCCCGCTTGTTTCCCTTTGCCCAACCCGCAATCATCAGTACCAACCCAGGAATCCAAAGGCCGGGCGCGGTGAAAGCAACGCCGCAGATCGCCAGCGGCAGCCCGGTTAAAAACAACGGGTTTCGAAACGCCTTTTCCATAGCAACATCTCCATTAAGAATTCCTCTCATTAAACCATATAGCCTGCCAGTGAACGGCGAATAGTCACCGGCACCCCTGCGTCTCACAAGGTATCCCGTCGTGGTCTCCGTCCATTTCCATTCCGGGACAATTTTGCAGAAAGTTTTTGGCCTCTGTGCACAAGGTCATCTGCGAGCAATATTTGCGCCCATCGCATTTGACTGGAGCCGTTCATAGGCGACATGCCGCTGACCCACATTGAGCGACTGGTCGTGCTCAACAACGTGGCGAAGTCGATCATCGACCTGCAGCGAGGCCTGAGTAAGAAATGAGTTTTTCCTTGCAAGGACACCGCGATGCACCGGATGAACGACTCAGCCTGGAAGAAGGCGCGGGTGAGAGCGGCGAAACTCTGGCAGGAGGAAAACCTTCGCCCCGCTCACCCAGGTTATGCATCCATAAGGATTCATGATCCTCAAACACACGCTTGGCCGTCGGCTACGCGCAGCAAGCGTCACCGAGGAAGACCGCAAGGCACTTCCGGGCCACAAGAATGGCAGCATCACCAGTCACTACTCGGGCGCCGAGCTCAAGCATTTGATTGAAGCTGCGAACATGGTATCAGCAACCGATTCGCGTGGACCGGTGCTGACAATCTTGAAGAGAAAGCAGGCGTGAAAAATCGAGGAGTCGCGCAAAAGTCACGCACATGAAAAAGGCCAATGCTGTGAACATTGGCCTGAGTCATTGAATAATATGGTCGGGACGTAGTGATTCGAACACTCGACCCCAGGCACCCCATGCAAGCGGAGACCGCTGGAACCCGCCAAACACAAGGCTTCGCGCTTGGCGCTCGCTGCAACGATGCCCAACAGTGCGCAACCGTGTTTTACAAAGTCACTCGAAAAGTCACTGAGCCCTATCGGCCCTCCTCCCCGGCGTCCTGCCGAACGAACAACCTGACTCCCAATACGGCGCCTAATCCTTGGGCGCCGGCAGCAGGTTATTTTTGCAGGAGCCGAGCTGATCGCGATCCCCCTCGCCACATATGATGTGCTCTCCGCGCCACTGATACAGACCTTTGAAACTCCCAATTGCAACAGACCGAGTCAGTTAACGCCCTGCGACATCAACAAGGGGGCTGTTACCGGGTGGTGCCGGTGGTGCCGGTCGTGCCAGTAGTTCCGCTGGTACCTGAAGTGCCGCCGGTGCCCGGGGTGGCGTCGTTGCCACCACTACCGCCGCCGCTGGAGATGGCGACACCAGCAGCGATAACACCGGCGCTGATTGCCAGGCCAGTGCCAACCGTTACGCCACCGACGAGTGGAGTCGACAGCGTCAGGCTTGAGGTAGCGCTGGGCACTGCGGCGCTTGCTGCAGGGGCGGTCTCAGCAGCCATCAGAGGCAGGCTGATGGAGGTCGCGAGGACTAAGGCCAGGAGCTGTTTCACGATCATGCTCCTTTGAAAGGATAATCCCTGAGGGCGGTTAGGGATTAAGGGTATTGCAGTAAGTATAGTGTGTTGGAAGCAGGCGGAGCTAAAGCCCCTGACCTCATAAATGGACCCGGCGCCACAGGGAAAAATCTAGCGGCGCCCGCAGCAATTGGCCTCCAAAAAGCAAGCAATGTCTGCCTGCACCTAATCCCTGGGCGCCGGTCGCTTAGACCATTGCACTGCAGCGGGTGATCAGGGTTTTGAACCTGTGTGCACGCAAGTGGCGTGACGAGGAACGCCGGCCATTGCTCGACGTTGTACCGATGATCTCTCTACTGGACGAGAAAACGAACAGCCGAAAACCCTACCCGTTTTCGTGGGAAGAGCAGTCGATCCTGTTCGCGGAGCTTCCGGCGCACCTTCAGACCATGACCATGTTCAAGGTCAACACGGGGTGCCGGGAGCAGGAAGTTTGCAAGCTTCAGTGGAATTGGGAGATTGCGGTACCGGAATTTGGGGACGAGTGTGTTCCTGATCCCAGCTGGGTTCGGGAGAAGAAGTGCCCGGTCTGGGGTGAAGAACCGAGACGAGCGTCTGGTCGTGATGAATGACGTGGCCAAGTCAGTGATCGAGAAGCAGCGCGGCAAGCATCCGCTCTACGTGTTCCCGTTTGGCAAGCCAGATCGCGAGGGAAATGAAACGACCGTTCACCGCATGAATGACTCAGCCTGGAAGAAGGCACGGATCAGGGCGGCGAAGAAGTGGCAGGAGAAGTTCTTGCGGCCGGCATATGACGGCTTTGCCAGAATCCGCATTCACGACTTGAAGCACACCTTTGGGAGAAGGCTGCGTGCGGCAGGCGTGACAGAGGAAGATCGGAAAGCGCTGCTCGGCCACAAGAACGGAAGCATCACCAGTCACTACTCGGCGGCAGAACTGGATCAGCTGATTGCGGCGGCATGGTCAGATCCTCGGAATCGACCAGTGCCAGTTAAAAACTGTTACCTATGTGCTTGAACTGTTTTGTTACCTATGTGGGTGAGTCATACCCCCCATCTCCTTTTGCATACTTCTTGAAAGACTCCAAAATTTCACCCTGGATTCTTCGAATCCAGTATTTACTTGAGCTCCAGCGGTGTTCTGCTCTACGAGTGTCCAGGAACACCCATCAAGAGCCGACGTTTTTGTGGGGGGAAAAGTAGGGGGAACCCATTTCATGGCCAAAATTACCATCAAAGAACTCGAGTCGCTGACTACAGGCCCAACTCGCTACGAGGCCGGGTCAGGGTATCGATCAGTGCGTACATGATTTTCTTGGCGCACGGCAGCAGATCCGGGATGTAGGTCGCGCCCATGCCCCCAAGCCCCTCGGCGACCGGCAGCGGTGCACCTTCGGCCGGCCATGGCCAGCCGATGCGCGCAGTGGGGATGCCGAGACGACGCAGCGCGGCACCGTCGGTCTGCCCACCGAGCAGGTCGGCCTCGCCATGGGGACGCCGCTCGATATGCTCCCAGCCACGCCGGGCGGACTGCACGATCCAGTTCTGTGCATCGGTGCTACCGCCGGCCACCGAGCCGTACATCTCCCAGTCGAGGACCAGTTCCGGGCGTCGCGCCTGCAGATCGCGGACGAACTCGGCAAACTGCGTCTTGACCTCGGCGGGGCTGGTGCGCGGGTTGATCCGCACGTCGAAGAAGATCTCGGTAACCGCCGATGGAAAGGCCGGGCGTTCCGGATTGCCACCGCGCACCCCGGCGATCCAGCCGTGCGGCTTGATCTGCCCGGACGTGTTGCGCTCGGCATACTCAATGATCCACTGCTCGAGGTCCTGGATCACCGTCGCCGCCGGCACTACCGAGCTACGGAAACCCGGCGTGCCGCGCGGGACACCGGCATAGCCGAGGGTTCCGTACACACGCAGCTTGAACCAGCCCATGCCTGGTTCCTCGTGATAGACCCAGTTCCACGGCTTCATCACGATCGCGAAGTCAGGCGCTCCGCCACGGTTGATCAGGTGTGTCACACCGTTGGACATACCGGCATGTTGGCGGGCGGAAATGTCCACCGGCATGCCGCCATCGGCCAGGCCGACCAGCAGGTCGCCTACCAGCGGTATTTCGGCCTCGATCAGTGCAGTGGCCACCTCGGTGAGGGTCGCGATCATGCCCTTGGGATTGGAAGCGCCAAGGCCGAAAACCCAGTCGTCGATCTGCTGCGCCGATGGCTGCATGTCCGCTTCGTCGGCGGGACCGGTGAGGATCTTCTCGGCTTCGTCCAGCTCCAGGTGGGTATCGATCGGTGAATACAAGAGAACGCTGGCGCCGCCGCCGCTGCCGCGCAGTTCGGCCAACACATTGCCACTGGTGAAACTCATTGGCTGGTAACGTGCGGCCATGCCAATGTTTTCGAGGTAGCCCTTCATGTGCTCGCTGGCTGCACGGGCCGCACCGGTAGGGCTATGGATGTTGGTGATGGTGTACAACAGGTTCTGCAGGCGTTTGGGGTCGATCCTGGCGCAGGCCTGTTCATACCACTTCATTTGCTCGGTGGAGAAGTTGACGGCCGCAGTGGATTGCATGGTGGATTGCATGGCGGGTTCCTTAGTGGCTGGCGACAAACTGTTCGGCGAAGATGTTCGCGGGATTGGCGCCCAGCTCGATCAGCCGCGTTGTAGCGGCATCGATCATCGGCTGCGGGCCGCAGAGATAGGCGACCGTGTCGGCACTCACATCGCCCTCGCGCAGCGCGCTGACCGGGCTGCCCTGGTGCAGGCCGTCACGCGGCTCGCGATCGACACAGATCCGCGCCTCAAGGCTTGGCAGCCATTGCTGGCGCAGTTCAATGTCCTCGAGACAGAACAGCGCGTCCGGGACCGCGCAACCGAAGCTGAGCAGCATCGGCGGCTTGCGTCCGCTACCTTGGCGCAAGGCATCGATCATCGACAGAATCGGCGCCAGGCCGGTGCCACCGGCGACGAAAATATGTGGCGCGCGACGTTTCTCCTCGCGCAGAAAAAACGCGCCATAAGGGCCGCTCAGCGTCAGCACGTCCTCATTCGTAGCCTTCTCTTCCAGATAGCTGGACATGGCGCCGCCCGGTAACAGGCGGACCAGGAACTCCAGCGTCGGCAGCTGCGCTGCAGTGCTCGAGGGTGAGTAACTGCGCACCACGCCATAACCGGGCACTTCAATCTGCATGAACTGGCCGGGTCGGAATTCCAGCCAGTCGCCATCGGCCAACTCCAGGGTCAGGCGCATCACATTGCTGGCAATACGCTCGACAGCGTTGACGAAGACGTGCACTTGCTGCGCCGTGCTGGAGCCGACTTCGCTGCTGTAAGCGACATCGAAAGTGCAGTCGGACTGCGCTTGGCAGAGGCACAGCAGGCGCTGTCCGGCGCTGTACTCGCTGGCCAGCAGCGTCGAGCTGGCGCCCGGGCGGGTGCACGCATCGCCGCTTGCGAGTTGGGCGATACAACTTGAACAGCTGCCGGAACGGCATTGATAGAGCAATGGAATTTCCGCTGCGAGCGCGGCATCAAGAATGTTGGTTTGCTCGGCGACGCTAAAGCTACGGCTGACGCCATCGGAGAAATTGACAGTGACTTGGTGCTGTTTATCGTTCATGAGAGTTCGGCTCCCTGGCAGGCATCGGGCTACGGCCGTAAGCGGCCGGATTATTGACATGGGCCGATCATAGAAAGCCTTGGTGGGTGTCGGCGCTCCCTTGGGCTACAGGCTTATCCCGACAGCGCAAAATCCTGCTGGCACAACGCATGCAAAAAAAACCCGTGCCAAATGGCACGGGCAAACCAAGGAGTCATCAGAGACCGGCAGGACGCCGTCGGTGCCAGTCGGTAACCTTTTGCACAGCCATACCTGCGCGACACAACACGGCCTCACCGCCCCGGCCGGCAATGAACTGGCAACCGATCGGCAGGCCATCGTCGGTGAAGCCGCAAGGCAGGCTGATACAGGGGTGACCGCTGACGTTGAACGGTGCCGTGAACTGGATCAGCCGGCGATTGGCCTCCGGGTCCAGAGCCAGGCTGGCCAGCTGTTCGTGGGTCGGCGCAGCGTAGGGCTGTACCGGGGCGAGCAGCAGGTCGACGTCGTTCAGCACGTAGTCCAACTCACCGCTGAAACGCTGCGCGTCGAGCAGTACGCGTTGGTAGTCCATGCCACTGAGCGCTCGCCCACCGTCAATCAGTCGGCTCAGTGCCGGACCGTATTGCGCTGCACGTTGCGGGTAAGTGGCGGCGTGTGCAACGGCAGTCTGCACGCCGCAGTGAGCCTCCCAGTTGCCGCTCACCGCACGGGTGTCCGGCATACACACGCGCTGCAGCGTGCCACCGCCATCACGGACAATCGCCATGATCCGTTCCAGTGCTTGCTGAATCACCGGGTCGACACCATCACTCAACCAGGCCTCGTCAATGCCGACGCGCAGGCCGCGGAACGAATCCTCGATGCCGGGCACCTCCAGGCAAACGCTGGGCAACGAAGTGGGGTCCTTGGGATCGTGGCCGGCGATGGTCGATAGCAGGAACAAGGCATCGCGTGCGCTGCGGGTGATGGGACCGATGTGGTCAAGGCTCGCGGCCAGCTCGAAGCAACCATGACGGCTGACCCGACCCCAGGTCGGCTTGAGCCCTGTGAGGCCATTGGCTGCGCAAGGGAAACGGATGGAGCCACCGGTGTCGCTGCCAATTGAGGCATAACACAGACCCGCGGCAGTGGCCACTGCGCTTCCACTGGAAGAAGCGCCGGCCCAATGGCCCGGATGCCAGGGATTGATCGGCGTGGGCAGGTCCGGGTGATGGATGGCGAAAGCACCCTCCGTCATCTGCAGCTTTCCAAGCAGCACACTCCCCGCCTCGCGCAAGCGGGTGACGACGGTGGCATCTTCCTGCGGGATGAATGCCTGGTGAATCGGCATGCCCGCTGCCGTGGGCACGCCGGCCGTGTGCAGCAAGTCCTTTACCGCCAGCGGGATGCCATGCAGCGGGCTACGGCATTCGCCACGCGACAGTTCGCGTTCCGCCTCGCGTGCCTGGTCGAGCGCCCGCTGCGCAGTGACCGTGGCAAAGGCGTGCAACGTCCCGTCAAGCCGTTCGATTCGCGCTAACTGCGCCTCGGTGACTTCTACCGGAGAGAGCTTGCCGGTGCGAATCAGCAGTGACAGTTCGTGCAGCTCAAGATAGTGCAGATCGCTACTGCCGATCATCGGTAGCCTCCAAGGAAATTCAATGCCAACGCGTTGAATTCTGCTGGCTGTTCGCTCTGCAGGTGGTGGGCAGCGTTGCCCATCACATGCAGGCGAGCATCGGCAAACTGGTTGACCATCAGCATCGGTACATCGATGCCACCAAACCAGTCATGCAGCCCCCAGAGGATCAAGGTCGGTGCCTGCACTCGAGCAAACAGCGGCATCAGGTCTTCCGGTTCACCGAAGGCGCCGGGCTGCTCGAACAGCGCACGCAAACCCGGGTTGCAACTCGCTTCATAGCGCAGGCGCAGGTTCTCCTCGTCGATTGCAGCGTCGTCGTGCAGCTCGTAGCGCTGGATCAGCGTGCGCATCTTGTCCTGACTCGGCCCGCCATTGGCGAAGAAGTAATCGCTCATCAGCATCGCAGCATGCTTGCTGGATAGCGCCAGCGGTTGCATCACACCGCGTGCTACCGGCTGCGAGCCGATCAGGACCAGGCGTGCGACCCGCTCTGGATGATCGGCCGCCAGGCGGATCGCCACGCAGCCACCGAACGACTGATTGACCAGGTGCGCCTGAGTGATGCCCAAGGCATCCATGAATCCCAGCAGCTTGCGCGCATGCCAGCTGAATACCGGGCCGTCGACTGCCACCATGTCCGAGCCACCGAACTGCGCAAAGTCGAGAAAGTAACAAGTGTGACGCATCGCGAATGGCGTGGCGCTGAGGCGGAAATTGCTCCAGGCAGTACTGCCCGGGCCTCCGCCATGGGTAAAGATCACCGGCAGGCTGTCGTCCGGTCCATCGACCAGACGGTAGTGCAAACGCACGCCGTCGACGGTGACCCAGCGGCTGGTGGAAGCGAATTCATTGTCCATCGAAAATACCCTCGCCTGAGGCTGTCCGGCAGCAGGCACCGGACAGCTGAGCACATCACTCTTCGGCAATCTGCCGGACCTTGTAGCCCGGACGGTGACCGTCGGCGGTTTCCTTGAAGATCAGGCTGGTGTCCTTCACGGCGCCCTTCACACCACGTCCCGGTTTGGCGATACCGCGGTTCCAGCGCGAAGCCAGCTTGCGCCAGGTGATCGGTGAAATGTCGGTGGCCACCAGTTGCTCGTCATCCCAGCCCGTACCGTCGGCATAGAAGTTCTGCATCGCCTCGCGGGCATAGATGTCGCAGTCGTTGAAGCCGTGCAGGCACAACGGCTTGTACACATGGTCAAAGCGGTGCTGGTGCTTCTGGCGCTCTTCAGGGGTGTCGCATACGCGCACGATGATTTCCCAGTACTCATGGGTATCATCGGTGATCGGCACATACCATTCGTATTGGGTCATGTGCTCGCCGGGCCAGTTTTCCACCATCAAGACACCGGGCAGCACCACCGAAGTGCGGTATGGGCGACCATTGAGCCCTTCCACTTTCAGGCCCAGTTCCTGGTTTTCCAGCACCGGCGCCCACTTGTCGGTGAACAGCCATTGCATCATGCCTTTCGGACCGTTCTCCTCCTCGATCACTTCAATGCAGTCATCGCTGGTCGGCAGCAGGCCGAGCGGAAGCACCCAGTCCATGGCGTGGACGATGGTGTTGTCTTTGTGCACAAGGATGTGAGCGTTGTCGAAGCCGTTTTCGCAGGCGATCCGCCAGTTGCCGAAACCGGTGCGGTGCATGCCGAGCGCCACCGCATTGTCATCGAGTACGCCCGGAGAAGCCGGCCACATCGGATGCGGGAACTGCTCGCTGCGCTCCGGGAAACGGAACGGCAGGTCGTCGGCCAGCGGTGGTACATCCTCATCGGGGAAGCTGTCCTCGTGGACGAAGACGAAGATCATGCCGTTGACCTCGTGCACCGGGTAGGTGGTGATACCGGTAGTGCCGATCAGCTTGTCGTCCGGGTTGGCGACGATGGTCACCAGCTTGCCGCTTTCGAGGTCGAAGGTGAATCCGTGATACCAGCAAGAGATGGTGCTCTTGCTAAAGCAGGTCGGTTTCTCCGACAGGCGCACACCACGGTGCAGACACTGGTCCTTGAGGGCATAAACCTGACCATTGACCCGGCGCAAAACGATCGGGATGCCGCAGATCTGGATGCCCTCGACCTGGTCTTCAGCCAGCTCGTTGCTGAACAGCCCTGGATACCAGTGGTTGACGAAGCCCCAGGCAGCATCCTTGTACGGCTGGTACTGGCTCTGGGTCTTGGCGTTGTTGGCGCGGGCATCGCTGATGCCGGTTTTAACCACGCGACGGCGAATGATGGGTTGCTCGGACATGTGGGGACTCCCAAAAGGCTGACAGGACATTGGCGTCGCACTACGGCACGCTTGACGGTCATCCTAGGAAGTAGAGACGCAGCTGACGCTCCCGAGACTGTGCGGCTTATCCCGCCAGCGCAGAAAATGCGCAGAGAGGTCAGAGGGGCGGACATCCCTGTCCATTGAAATCAGCGGGACAGCGTCTCCGACGGGCTCTCGCCGAAGCGACGCTTGTAGTCGGTGGTGAAATGGCCGAGATGACTGAAACCCCAGCGGAAAGCCACAGTGGTCACTGTGACGGAACCAGGACTCTGGCGCTGCAGCTCCTCGTGGACATGGCGTAGGCGCACCTCTTTGAGGTAGAGCATCGGCGAGGTGTTGCGGTAACGGCGAAAGCCGGTGAACAGAGAGCGGCTGCTGACCCCGACATGCTCGGCCATCTCGACGATCGAAATCGGCTCATGGGCGTGATCTTCGATGAAGCGTTCCACGCGCTTGACGAACGATGGGGTGACAGAGGTTCGCGGGTCACTGCACAGCTCAACGCTGTAGGTGTGCGGCTGGCACGTCAGCAGCGTGTCGACCAGGATATTTTCGAACTGTGCGGTGAGCAGCGCAGGCATGTCCTCATCGACCGACAGACTGTCGTAGAGCCAGCCGACCATGCGCATCCAGCGCCGACCCTCGGCGGTGTCCAGCGGCATCGACGGTTGAAACTCGATGGTGTTGCGTAACGTGCGGCCCAGGTGCTGCTGACAATGCCGTTCAAGCAAACTGCGCTCGACGCGAATGATCAGCTTCTCGGTACCGGGACAATGATGAATCTTGAACGGTGCATGGGTATTGAGAATCGACCCGAGCTGCGGTGTGGAATGCACCCGTTGATTGCCGTACTCAATCATTTCCTGACCACGGATGGGCATCTGAATAAGCGCGAAAGAATCGAGGACGCCTGGCTCGATGGTGATATCACCACCGTAGCTCATGCGACCGATACCGATGCCCCCCAATCGGCGATAGTAGATGCTGGTATTGACCGCCCCCTTGCTACTCATACTGCGCAGGCGATTCGCGCAGAAAATGCGCTCCCCCCATTGAGTGGCTTCTTCTATGTCCTGAGTGCGACATACTTCGAATCGGGACAGGACTGTTTCGGGCGGCGTTGTTGCCGCAAAAACCAGATTTTCCATTGCTTTTACCCTCCGCCCAATGCTGTGGGCAGACAACTTTGCTACTGCAAGACAAACACGCTTAATTGTTTTTTTCGGCTAATCTCGGGCGTGCAATGTGGTGTACTCCTGCTGGATCGCTGCGCATTTTCGCAAGGCCAGTTCGACGTTATGAAAAGGCAAGAAGCATGCCCTGAAAGCCAAGCGCCCCGCTGTTTCTGACAAACGCCACAAAAGCGTCCGAAACCCCGTGTTTTACGGTGTTTTACGCCCTTTCAGACCGGGTTTGGCGACCGTGTAGCTCCCACCAGAACGAACAGCAGGCGAGCCGGAGTGTTACCGGGGTTACGCCACGCATGACGAGTACCCATTTGCACCACGATATCGCCCTGGCGCAACCGGTTAGTGCACCCGTTATCGAGCTCCAGGTCGACTTCACCTTCGAGCACTACGCCGTAGTCGATGGTGTCGGTGCAATGGAAACCCGGATGGTCCGCTTCGAAGCGTTCACCGAGTCCTGGTAGTCGGGCACAGAGCTCCAGCCCGGCAGCTACTGGATCGAAGTCGGCGATGCCGATGAGATTGTCTGGTGCAAAGGTGACCAGCAGCGCGCTGGTACCGCCCGGCCCCGGCACTACCGATACCACCTGCGGCGTCGGGTCGACGGGCCAATCGACGATGCGCGCCTGCGGTTCGGTCTGCCATATCAGTGCGGCAGAAAATCCGGGGGAATGGGTGAAGGATTCGGCGCCGGCGAGCGGGCCGTTGCTGATGATGACTGAACTGCCGGAACTGTCTCGGCCAGTCACGATGCGCATTGTTGTCATTGTCTGAATGCTTCCGAGTAAGTGTGAGGCCCACGCCGGTCTTCGCGGCGCGGGCAGGATATTCAAGCGTGAACAATATGGAAGTTGGTGAAGCCGTTGGCCTGGGTCTGGATATCCTCGAGTGCTTCGTTGAGCTGTTCGAGCGGATAGCGGCGCTCCTCCAGTAACGACAGGTCGACACTGCCGGCTTCGATCATGCGGGCCATCTCGTCACCCTCGGCGGTGGTGAACCACAGCGAGCCGATGTACTGCAACTGAGCGCACATGAACGGGTGCGGATCAATCGGAACAGGACCCGCGACGCCGCCGATCTGGATGATCCGGCCACCCCGTGCGACGGCTTGCATGGCATTCACCGACAGCGTCGCCGGCGCCTTGGCGCCCAAGGTATCGAGCATCACATCGACGCCCCCGGGAACCAGCTCACGCACGTGTTCCTGGATGTCGTTGGCACCGATGCATACCGTGACGATGCGCTCAGGCGACAATTGCTTGAGCCTGGCCAGAGCCTCCTCGTCACGCGCCGCGACCACGATGCGTGCCGCGCCGAACGCCAGTGCGAGCAGTGTCGCACCGACCCCGAGCGTACCGGAGGCGCCGAGAATCAGGATGCTCTGCCCCGGCCGCAGTGCTGACTTGCGGATCGCCGAATAGGCCGTGCCCAGGTAGCCCAAGCGAGTCGCCTGGGCGAAGCTCAGCTTCTGCGGCAGACGCACCAGACTGGTCGACGGCGCAGTCATGTACTGGCTATAGCCGGCGTGGGGATAGCGCTTGAAAATCGCCTGCGAGCCGGGGCCGAAACCGAAATAGCCCAGGAAGGTATAAGCGTCGCAGCGCGGTGCCTCACCCTGCCGGCAATAACGACACTCGCCGCAGCCGACGCCAGGATTGACGTAGACGCGGTCTCCGGGCTTGAACGCCGAGACCTTCGCGCCTACCGCGCTAACGGTTCCGGCACTGTCGAGACCGAAGACCGCCGGCAGCGTTGGCAGCGGCAGAAACGGGTACCACTCGGGGAAATGGGTGGTGACGTTCTTCAGATTGGGGATCACCCCGCTGGCCTCGACTTTGACCAGCACGTCGTGGTCACCGGGTATCGGCAGGGGGACTTCATCAAAAGTGAATCGACCGCCGATCTCGTGCAGGCGCGCGGCTTTCATCATCGACATGGTTAGACTCCTCTGGTCGTGACACCCCGCATGGGGGGCATCCGACCGTTTGATCTGTGTGGGTTGGAGTGGGTGTGGAGCAATTCAGACGAGTGCCCGACCGCACGACGGCCGGGCGCGCAGGCGGACTAGCGCCCCGCCTTTTGCAGGGCCTGCAGGGAGAAGTCATTGGACTTGGCGTCGAAGTTGGTCTTCCAGGTCTTCGTGTCGATCAATGACAGCGTGGCGTGATTGCGCTGGAAGTCGATCACGGCGCTGCCGGTGGTGCGCATGTCGCCGTCGGCCGCGTTGTAGGCGGTGTGCCACTCCATGAACTTCCAGAACTCGCCCTTGCGGTTGTAGGCTTCGGCGAAATGGACGCGTGGGTATCTGGTTTCCATGTACAGCACTTTCTTGCTGTACGGGTGGGTCGACGGCGTGATGGCCTCGACCACATAAACCTCACGCGGCTCGTACAGGTCGTTGTTCATGTTCCAGTACGGTGGCTGGTTCTCCAGCACCGCATATTTTTCCTGGGCAGACGTGCCCTGGGTGTTCCACAAGTCGACCTTGCCATTCGCGGCCGCCAACACCCAGCGCTTGCCCAGCAGTTTGTATTGCGAATACCAGCAAGGCCGGGCGTTGAAGCCCTCCAGGTCATCCTGCAATTGGTCGGAAGCGCCGACCGGATCCATCCAGGCCCCGCCGGACAGGCGACGTACCCGGCGTACCGCGGGGATGTAGGCCCACACGTCGTTGACCTTCGCGTCGTCGTACATGACGGTGTAAGTACCGAGCCCTTTCATATCGGACGGCGACTTGAAGTACAGCAACTGCCGACCGCGCTCGCTACCATCGCCTTCCACTGAACTCCCCCCGGTCAGACGACCTTTCATGGTGTACCGGGAAAACTCGGCGACCGGCTCGGCATGAATGCCGCGCCCGCCGTCGATCAGCAGCTGGGTGAAGTTCTGCACCTGGGACACGTCACCGATGAGTTGGCCGAGGTGGAAGTTCCAGACAATTTTTTCTGCCGCCTGAGGGTCCTTCTCATCAATGTTCGGGAAGGGAGCGCCGGCACCCCAGCCATCGATCCGGCAGGCTTCCTTGTTGATCGAGGTCTTGCCGGCGTTGGCCGCTGTCGCCGCGACCCAGCGAGGATCGAGCGCAACGTTCTTCGACTTGGCCAGCGGCAATTTCCAGCCGCTGTTGCGGATGCGCCACTCCATCTTCTCGGTGAGCAGACTGGAAATGGTGTGCCCTTCAAATGTGTCGTTCTTGATCTGGTCGAGGTTGGCAGCGGAAATCACCGTGCCGACTGGCAGCTCGGCAGCGCCGGCGAGGCACGACAGGCTGCTGGCAACGGCGATGAGGCTCAGGGCCAGGGACTGGCGCAGGATAAAACGGGATACGGTCATGACAAAATCTCCGGCGTGGCTCAGAAGAGGTAGGTCAGGCTGGTGTACAGCTGATCGCGGTTGTGGAAGTAACCGAACATGGTGGTGCTGTCACAGGTCGCGGCGTTCGGCGCAGTGCACTTGTCACTGTTGCGCGACGCGTCGTCCCAAAAGGCGTCGTATTCGACCTTCCAGCGCCATTTGCTGGTCAGCTCGAATGTCACCGACGGCACGGCGAAGCCGCCGCCGTTGCTCAGGTCAGCGCCCAGTACCAGGTTCGGGTGGATGCGGCCGCTGCCGTAGCTGAGGTCGAAGATGGTAGTAGCGAGGACCGAGTGTTCCTTGACCTTGCCGCCCCAGCCGACGCTGTAGAGCAGCTGATCGTCCTTGTCGAAGTTCTGTACCCATTTGTCGAACAACTGCACCGAGAAGAACATTGGCTTTTCCGTGCCCAACAGGGTCTGGGTGGCAGCGATGTTCTTGTCCATGCGCAGCATCATGGCAACCACGTCCTTGCGGGTGAAACCGTCGAAGCCGGGCGCAACGATCTGGCTGATCAGCGTTGGCGTGGAGAGTTCGATCTGGTAAGGCGCATCCTTGATGTAGGCCACCTCGGTGCTGAGCACCGCATCGGCCAGTTCTGAGTAGCGGCTGGCGCTGAAACCGAAGATATCGACGATCGGATAGATCACTTCGCCGGCGACGCCACGCGTCTGGTCGGTGCCATGGGTGACCGCGCCGGACGGCGTGTTCGGCTGGCCGATGATGGCGAGGTTGTTCGACGCATTGAGGATAGGCGAGTTGTAGAAGGTCTTCAGGTACGACAACGAGTAGTTGGTGTCGCCAACCATACCGCTCCACCGCAAGCCACCGGTGAAATCGCGGTAGTCGCCCTCGTCGTTTTCAAAGTTGTACGGGTCAATGTTGCGAAAATCGACACCGGCATAGGGTTGGCTCGACCAGCGTCCGCCATAGATGTCGATCTCGGTGCCGATGTCCTCTTTGCGATCCAGGCCAGGGCGGACGAAGACTTCCAGGCCACCGTCCAGCTCGGGCACATCGACATTCATCTTGATGATGTTGTTGGTCTTGCGCAGCTCCTCGTTGGCTGGCTCGAGGAAGCTGCGCCAGGTGTAGTCGAAGCCATGCACCAGATCGTTGGCGGCGAAAAAATCGGTTTCGCCCCAGGCGATCTGCTGCTTGCCGATACGGAACGAGGTGCGTTCGCCAACCGGGAAGTCGACGTACAGCTCACGGATCTCCTGCTTGTTGTAGAGATCCATGATGTCGCCTTGGCCATCGGCGTGGTGGTAGTTGTTCGCGCCCATGTCCTCCAGATGTTCGAGGAAGCCGGTCTTGACCTCGCGCGAGGCACGCAGCTTGGCGACGACCGAGACCTTGTCGGTGGCCTGCCAATCCAGATTGAGCCGCGCGGTGCTGCGCGCCATCGACAGTTTGCCCTTGTCGTTGTAGTTCGGTGTGTCCTCCCAGTTCTTGGCGTTCCACGACAGTTCTTCGCGCAGATAACCATCGTATTTGAAGCTGTCCTCAGCCAGCAGTGGCATGGCCAGCGTACTCAGCGCGATCGCTAAAGCGAGTTTGTCGATCGGTGCGCGCATGCATGCGCCCGGGTTGTGGTGTTTGCTCATGATGTCTCCCCAAGAGATGGTGGCAGCGAGGAACCGTTGGTTGTTGTTTTGGGAATCTCGTCTCAGGTCAGCTGACACGCCGAAGCGGGTGCAGCGACCGATGCCTGTGACCGCTCGCCAAAGATGAAGCGCGGGCGGCACACATAGATCAGCGATGGCATGACGAATAACGCGCAGAACGCCGAGGCACTCAGCCAGATGGCCATGAGCAGGCCCATTTCCGCCTGGAAGCGCAGCGACGACATCCACCACAGCAGGGTGCTGAGGATCAGCACGCTGGCGGTGACGATCACACCCATACCGGCCGAATGCAGAGCTCTGCGGACCGCCTCCTCGGCGCTGGCGCCAGCGGCGACTTCTTCCTTGATCCGGTCGGCGATGTAGAACGCGTAGTCCACACCCAGACCAATGCCGAGCGCAGCCACCGGTACGGTGTTGATGTTCATGCCGATGCCCTTCCAGGTCATGAAGGCGAAGGTCAGCATGTTGGAGATGATCACCGGGACCATGAACAGCATGCCGGCCATGCTGGAGCGGTAGACCAGGGTGCAGAGAACGGCGAGTACCAGCAGGGCAAGGGCGATGGCCTCGATCTGGCTGGACAGGATGATTTCGTTGATCGCCGCCATCACACCGACCAGGCCGCCCGCGAGTTGCCAGTGACCTTCACTGAGCGGATGGCTGGCGATGAACTCCTTGATCCGCTCCACGGCGGTCCGGATGGTCTCGCCCTGACGATCGCGGAACATCAGTGTCACTGAGCCGTTGGCGTACTGGTCATCGGCAAATCGCGAGGTATCGCCCGGCTCGGAAATCGAGTCGAGCATGGCCATCAGGCTGCCGTTGAGGCCCTCGCTATCGGCCAGTTCGAGGTAGCGTGGGTTGCCTTCGCGCAGGCTGCTGTTGACCAGCGGCAGCACGTCGGAGATCGAGACCGAGCCGCCGATCTCCGGTTGCGCTTCCATGAAACGCTGGAAGCTGTTCATCGCCTTCAGCGCGTCGTTGCGCTTGACCAGACCGGCATGGCCGTCCTCGCCGAGCACCACGAACATCCGGTCGACCCCATCAAAGCGGGCGTTGATCGCAGCAGAGTCGAGGTTGTATGGCGAGTTCGGCCAGAGGATCGGCGAACCGGGGTTGGCGTCGCCGATCTTCAGGTTCAGCGAGTACACGCCGGCACTGAGCACCACCAGCAGGCTGCCACCGAGCACCCAGTAACGGGCTTTCGACAGGCTGACCCAAACACTCAGGTCGAGCACCTTGCGTAGTACCGGCAAGCAGTTGATCGGGTGCGCGGTGCCGTGCGGCTTGCGGATGAAGGACAGCAGCACCGGGGTGAGGATCACCGCACTGATGGTCAGCGTCGACACCCAGACCACCGACAGCACAGTGAGTTTCTGCAGCATCGGAATCGGACTGAGTGCGACCACCGCCATACAGGCAGCATCGGCGATCACCCCGAGCATGCCGGGGCGGAACAGATCCGCCAGAGCGACCCGGGCGGCGATGCGGGAGATATCGGCACCGGGTGCAAGCAGCTCGATTTCGTCATCGAAACGGTTGACGATCTGCACCGAGTGCGACACCGCCCGAGAGGTGATCAGCATCGCCACGACAATGACCAGCGGCTCGAAGTTGATGCCCAGCAGACGGCAGATGCCCAGCGCCCACAGCGCACTGACCGCGCCGGCGAGCAACGGCAGACTTACGCCACGCCAGGTACGCAGGAGAACAAAGAGCAGGATCAGGGTCAGCGTCAGGGCACCGATCACCAATTGCAGGGTTTGCGGCAAGTAATGGCCAACCCACCCGTAAAGGATCGGGTCGCCGGCTACGCGAATTTTCACGCTGCCATCGTCGACCTTGGCGATCAGACCGCGGATCTCGCTGAACACCTTGGCGTAGTCGACCTGTTGGTCGATGAAGTCGACGGTGATCAGGGTCGCCTGCAGGTCCTTGGACACATACGGGCCATACACCAGCGGGTTACGCAGTACCGCCTGCTTCAGCTCGGCCATCGCCTCGGCGTTGGCCGGCAGGTCCGGCCACATCAGCGGGCGACTCTCGATGCCAACGGTGGAGGCACGTACCTCTTTGAGCTTCTTCGAGGCCAGAGAGGTGATCTGGTAGGGGTTGACCGCAGAGACTTCGCGCAGTCCAAGGGTGACATTGCGCACCTTATCGAGCACGTCGGTGCGGAAGATATCGCCCTGATCGACCTCAAACATGATGGTGACCATGTTCGAGCCGCCGAAGGTGTCTTTGAATTTCTCGTGGGTCTGCACGTATTCGTGACGCGACGGCAGCATGTCCTCGAATACCGTGCGGACTTCGATGTGCAGGGCGAACCAGCCCAGCGTCAGGGTCAGTGCGAGCAGCACACCAGCCACCCAGGCGCGTCGGCGGATACAGAATTCGGCAATATGTTCGATCATGCTGTTTTCTCGGATGAAGTGGGCCATGGCAGGGATCAGGGTTTCAGAGGCGACCAGCGCCGGCCGTTCCAGCGACCAAGGTCGGCGCCGGCCAGCCAGAGATCGTTGCCGACGGCCAGGGCACGGGTGTGCCAGGACAAGTTGCGGTCATCCAGAACGCCGACCTTCCAGCTGTCGGCCTCGCCGCTGCCACTCACCCAGCGTCCCAGCGAGCCGGTAGCGAACCAGCGGGCTTGCGTCGGGCTCCACAGCACGTCGAACAGGTGATCGCCTATGCCCAGGTCGATGTTCTGCCAATGCCGACCAGCATCGCTGGTCACCAGCAGCGCACCTTCCAGGCCGACCGCCACGCCAATCTGTGCATCGCGAAACTGCACCGACATCAGCGAGCCGGGCAGCGGCGCTTCGATTGCTTCCCAGTGCTGACCGAGGTCATCGCTGCGCAGGATGCGGCCGAACTCGCCGACCACCACCAGCCGACCGCCGTCGAGGATGGCCACATCGTTCCAGGCAACGTCTTCTTCCTCGCGCAAGCGCAGCCAGCTCTGGCCATAGTCATGGCTGATCAGCAATGCACCCATCTCGCCGGTGGCAATGGCCAGGCCGCCCGCAGCGATACGCACGCGGTTGAGCTTGTTGGCGATCTGCGAACGCGGCACATTGGCCGCCGCTTGCCAGAGACGACCGCCATCCAGGCTGAACAGCACAACACCGTCGTTGCCGACCGCCACGGCATGGCTGCTGTCCCATGCGGCGATGTCCTGCAGAGTGCGCTCGGTCGGCGTGGCCAGGCGGCGTAACTGGCCGTCCGCAGCGAAGGCGAGGATCTTGCCATTCGAGCCGCTGGCCCAGACTTCACCGTCCGGGGTCAGGGCCAGACCGTAGAAATGGTCCCGTCGTTCGAGCAGCGGCGGCGTCACCGTGGCGCCCACCGGCTGCGGTTTGATGAACAGACCGGCCCACAGCAGGCCGCCGATGATCGCCCACGGAAGCGCCGCCATCAGGGCATGCAAGGCACGTTGACCGAGGGTCGCGGGCGACACCGGCAAGGCCGTGGTTTGATCGATTTTTATAAGTTTTGACATGGGTCGATTCCGCCGGGTTAGCGTCGTCTATCGCTGACGACTGAGGCAGTTCGACTCTAAAGTCATGGCCGAACAGGGGACTATCCCGGCACTGCCTGACTTGTCCCTTGGGCGCCGATTAATGTCGATGCGGGCATTTTTCGGAGCAACGGGCGCGTTGCGAACCGTTACCGGTCCGCCACACACCGCAGGCGCGAATCACAGTCGAAAACGGCTCACCAAACCGTCAAGGCGTCCCGCCAAGGTCTGCAGGTGGTGACTGCGCTGGTGAACCTGGCCAGCACTCTGTGAAGCGCTTTGCGCGGAACTGGCGATGCTCACCAGGCTTTTCGACAGCTGTTCACTGGTGGTGGCCTGCTGCTCGGTAGCCGTGGCAATCTGCCGGCTCATGTCGCGCACCTGGCCAATCATTTCGGTGATGCGCCGCAGTGCCATGCCGGCCTCACGCGCGTTGACAACATTTGCCTGCGAGGTGTCGCGGCTCTTCTGGACCATCGCCACCACACTGCGCGTGCTGTCCTGGATCATGCCGATGCTCTTGCCGACTTCCTCGGTCGAGCTGTGCGTGCGCCGCGCCAGGGCGCGCACTTCGTCGGCAACTACAGCGAAACCACGGCCCTGCTCGCCGGCCCGCGCCGACTCGATCGCCGCATTGAGTGCCAGCAGATTGGTTTGCTCGGCTATATCACGGATCACCGCCACCACTACGCCAATGGCCTGGCTGGCTTGGTCCAGTTGTCCAGTCAGCCGGGAAATCTGTCCGAGCAACTGCGCATCCTCGACGATGGCGCTGCTTAACCGGGCCACCGTGGCCTGCCCCTGCGCCACCGCCAGATCCCCCTCCTGGGTGGCCTGTGCAGCCTGAACGGCATTGGCGGCCACCTCCTCTACGGTCACGGCCATCTGCTGCATAGCGGTGGCCAACTGACCGATTTCATCTCGCTGGGTATCGACCACGACGCCGGTGGACTGGCTTTCCTGCTGCAGGCTGGTGGAGGTCTGTTGCAGGGACTCGCTGTTGCCTTTGATCTCTCCCACCAGATCGGCCATGGTGCCAAGGAAGCCATTGAGTTCACGCGCCAGGGTTGCCAGTTCGTCGCGCCCCTTGACCGGCAGGCGCGACCGCAGGTCCGCCTCGCCCGAGGCCAACTGCGCAATGGCCTGCACCACTGCATTCAGCGGTCGCGCCATGGCTTGGCCAAGCAACAGGATCAGACCACCGACCAGCAGCACGGCGACGCTGCCGAGAATGAGCATCTCGATCGCGAGGGTCTTGACTCCACCGAGCACCGCCGCACTGGGCAGGGCGACGCCGAACGACCAGGGTGTAGCGGTATTGCCGATGACGACCGGCACCGCGAGCATGAAGACTTCTTCGCGCATCGCTGGGGAGACGAAGCGCAGGGACAGGGACTTGCCATTGCGCACTGCGTCGATCATCGACTGCAAGTGGTCGCCCAGAAAATCCGCTTCGGTATCGGCCGAACGGCGGCCCACACGCGTCGGATCAGGATGAGCGACCAGCGTCGTATCAAAGGCCGTCAACGCCGCCAGACCTACATCCAAAGGGCGCAGTCGGGCGACTCGCCGCTGCAGTTGATCGGCATCCAGGCCCAAACCCAGTATGCCGATCAACTGCCCGTTCACGCGCACCGGCACTTGCACGAGGATCACCGGTCGCGATGCAGAAAGGCCAGGTAACGCACGCGGCGGCGCGACACTTTCGCGCTCGCCACCCATAGTTCCCAGCGCCTCGCGTACCGCCTCACGCGAGGCGCCCGGGGCCGGCTGCACGCCCTGCTCGCCACGCAGCCAATACAGCGTGTCGCCGGTTTGCGCTGGTAACCACCAGGCGGCGCTTGCCTGCGGGCTGTTCTGCAACAACGATTCGAGCAACTGATCAGCGATGCGGCTGTCCACCAGCTTGCCGTCGACTGTTTCCCGCGACAGCAGGTCAGCACTGGTCCGCACGCCTTGCAGCGCGCTGTCAAACCAGGCGGCAATCTCGGCGGCTTGTTGATGGACGATGGCGTCCACCGCGACTTCTGCCAGTGCCTCGGTAGAGGTGCGACTCGACTGGTAGACCAACAGTATTGTCGCCAGATAGATCAGCAACGTCAGCGGCAGGATGGTGAGCAGTAGTTTGTTTTTCAGGGACAGGTTGGCCAGCATGACGAACTCCTGTAGAGGGTGGCCAGGCCGAGAGTCCCTGGCCAACACGCTTGCGATGACCCACCGGCGGGCGACTGCCCGCCGGGGGAACCAGTACCCGGATCAGGACCTGGTGGTGGCCAGCAAGTCCAGCGCAACATCGACGATCATGTCTTCCTGACCGCCGACCATGCGCCGCTTGCCCAACTCAACAAGGATGTCGAGGGTCTTGAGGCCGTACTTGGCGGCGGCGATTTCAGCGTGGCGCAGGAAGCTCGAATAGACACCGGCATACCCCAACGCCAGGGTTTCACGGTCGACCCGCACCGGCCGGTCCTGCAGCGGGCGAACGATGTCGTCGGCGGCATCGAGCAAGGTGTAGAGGTCGGTGCCGTGGTTCCAGCCGAGGCGCTCGGCAGCGGCGATGAACACCTCCAGCGGCGCGTTGCCGGCACCGGCGCCCATGCCCGCAAGGCTGGCGTCGATACGATCACAGCCCTCTTCCACCGCGACGATGGAGTTGGCCACGCCGAGGCTCAGGTTGTGGTGAGCGTGCATGCCAGTTTCGGTTTCCGGTTTGAGCACCGCCTTGAACGCACGGAAGCGCTCGCGCACGTCCTGCATGTTCATCGCTCCGCCGGAGTCGGCCATGTAGACGCAGGTGGCACCGTAGTTCTCCATCAACTTGGCCTGCGCGGCCAACTGCTCGGCCGGGATCATGTGGCTCATCATCAGGAAACCGACGGTGTCCATGCCCAGCTCGCGGGCGTATTCGATGTGCTGTTTCGAGACATCCGCTTCGGTGCAATGGGTGGCGATGCGCACCACCCGGGCACCGGCGTTGTAGGCCGCTTTCAAGTCATGCACCGTGCCGATGCCGGGCAACAACAGGGTGGTGATTTTGGCGTGGCTGATCACATCGGCGGCCGCTTCGATCCACTCCAGATCGGTGTGTGCAGCGAAGCCGTAGTTGAAGCTCGAACCTTGCAGGCCGTCGCCGTGGGCGACTTCGATCGAGTCGACCCTGGCCTTGTCCAGGGCGCGGGCGATGTCCTGCACGTTCTGAATCGAGTACTGGTGACGAATGGCGTGGCTGCCATCGCGCAGGGTAACGTCGGAGATGTAGAGTTTTTTACCGTTCATGAAGTTCTCCTCAGGCCTGTTGCATCGACTGCGCCATGCGCTCGGCAGTGGCCAAGGCAGCGGAGGTCATGATGTCGAGATTGCCGGCGTAGGCCGGCAGGTAATGGGCGGCACCTTCGACTTCGAGGAACACCGAAGTCTTGAGTCCGGAGAACTTTCCGAGGCCGGGGATGTTCAGTGGTGCATCTTCAGGGATGACGTCGAACTGGACCTTTTGCTTGAGGCGATAGCCCGGCACATAGGCTTGAACGGCGGCAGCCATCTCGACGATAGAGGCTTCGACCAGCGCCTGATCAGCCGCCTCGGATAGAACAAACACCGTGTCACGCATCATCAAAGGCGGCTCGGCCGGGTTCATGATGATGATCGCCTTACCCTTGGCCGCGCCGCCGATCAATTCAATGGCCCTGGAGGTGGTCTCGGTGAACTCGTCGATATTGGCGCGGGTGCCGGGACCGGCGGATTTGCTGGCGATCGAGGCGATGATCTCGGCGTAATGCACCTTGGCCACGCGCGATACCGCCGCGACCATCGGGATGGTTGCCTGACCGCCGCAGGTGACCATGTTGACGTTGAACTGGTCGAGGTTCTGTTCCAGGTTGACCACTGGTACACAGTACGGGCCGATGGCGGCGGGTGTCAGGTCGATCAGGCGGACGCCGGGTTTGATCGAGCGCAGAAACGCATCGTTCTTCACGTGAGCGCCGGCCGAGGTCGCGTCGAAGACGAAGTCGATGTCCTTGAATTCGTCCATGCGGGTCAGGCCTTCGACCCCTTCATGGGTGGTGGCCACGCCCATGCGCTGGGCGCGGGCCAGGCCGTCCGAGGCCGGGTCGATGCCGACCATGACCGCCATTTCCAGATGCCTGGCGTTACGCAGGATTTTGATCATCAGATCGGTGCCGATGTTGCCGGAGCCGACGATGGCGACTTTGAGTTTTTTCATGGTGTTTACCTTTTGTGCACGCAAGTCGCCGATCACTCGGCGCTACTCTCTACCTTGAAGTCCACACCGACACGACCGATACCTTCGATCTCGGCCTCGAATCGATCGCCCGCCGCTACCGGTGCCATCGGCCCCAGCGCGCCAGTGAGAATGATGTCACCGGCCTTGAGCGGTTCACCCAAACGCGCCATGGTCCGAGCCAGCCAGACCGCGGCATTGAGCGGATGGCCCAGGCATTCGGCGCCGCTGCCGCTGGAAACCTCCTCACCGTTGCGGGTCATGCGCATGCTTGCCAGACGCAGATCGAGGCCTTCCAGGCGACGGGCTGGACCGCCGAGCACGAAGCAGCCACTGGAGGCGTTGTCAGCCACGGTATCGACGAAGCGGATGTTCCAGCCCTGGACCCGACTGCCAACAATTTCCAGTGCCGGGATGACCCAGCCGGTGGCCGCCATTACGTCGGCAAACGTGGTGTCGAGGCTTGGCAGGTCGCGCTCCAGGATCAGCGCGATCTCGGCTTCGATCTTCGGTTGCAGCACACTGGCGAACGGCACCACCTGGTTGTCGCCGTAGCACATGTCGGCGAACAAGGTGCCGAAGTCCGGCTGATCCACACCCAATTGACATTGCACCTTGGGATTAGTCAGGCCGATCTTGCGGCCGACCACGCGCCGACCGCTGGCCACGGCATGGGCGACGTTGAGCCGCTGGATGGCGTAAGCGGCCTCGGCATTGGTTTCGCCAATCTGCTCGCGCAGCGGTTCGATCGCTTCACCGCTGGCCTGGGCCTGGCGCAAGGCGCTGGCCAGTTGATCCAGGGTCTGTTGGGTAACACTCATAACTCACCTCAGAGATTGCGCGCTGCTCAAGCTTCGCCCGATACCCTGCCAAGAGGGTATCGGGCATGCCTGGCGCTGGAGTGGGAGGAACCGAAGTCCGCCAGCGCCAGGTGCTCGATCAGTGGCTCAGGAAATCCAGCACCATGCGGTTGAAGGTGCCGGCGTGCTCCCACTGCGCCCAGTGGCCGCAGCTGTTGAACACGTGCAGTTCGGAATTGGGGATGCCGGCAATCAGGCGCAGGCCGGTGTCCATCGGCACGAAGCGATCGTTACGACCCCAGATAACCAACGTCTGCGCCTTGATTTCGCCCAGGCGCGGACCGAAGTCAGGGAACTGTTTCGGATTGATGGAATGGCTCTCGACGAAATTTTCCAGGTGGTCCCGACGTGACAGCATGTTGTCCAGGCGAGTCTGGAACAGCTCTTCAGTGAGGTCGCTGGTGTCGAAGACAAAGACGTTCATCATCTTCTTCAGGTTCTCGACGGTCGGCTCGCGGTACAGCCCCTGCAGCAACTTGATGCCTTCGGTCGGCATTGGCACAAACGAACTCGCACCACCGGTACCGCCGCCCATCAGCACCAGTTTGCCGACCCGCTGCGGGTTGGCCAGAGCGAAGGCGACAGCGCTGTGACCACCCATGGAGTTGCCGAGAATATGCACTCGCTCAAGGCCCAGCACATCGAGCAGGCCTTCCAGCACGCGGGCATTAAGATCCGAGCGTGAGCCGGTGCAAACGATGGAGTCGCTCTTGCTCCAGCCTGGGCAATCCATGAGGATCACCCGGTAGCCGGCCTCGACCAATGGCTCGATGTTGCGGTTGAAGTTGGCCCAGCCGCTGGCGCCCGGACCAGAACCGTGCAGCATCACTACTGTCTCGGCGCCTTGGCCGCAGTCGTTGTAATGGATGTTCAGCTCAAGATCGCCTTCGTTGATACGAGCGAACTTGCTGCTGGACGCTTCGGTCAGGGCTTGGGATGTTTCTCTCATTGGCTAACTCCTTGAGTTCAGAGAATGGCATTACGCAGTCGCTTCAGACCGACGGTTGGGCACTGAGCGAGCCGAAGCCTGCGATCCATTCGGGAATCGGACGGTAGTAACGGTCGTTTGCCTGATAGGGGCCAAAGGCCGAGAGCGCAGCGAAAGCCGCCACCCAGGTTTTCACTTCGTGAGTGGATTTACCGGCGAGAGCAGACAGCTCGGCATTGCCCAATCCGTCCAGTTCGGCAAGGCGCCCTTCGGCCAGAATGTCGAGGAACTGCTGATCCCATTCCGGGTTAAGCGGGTGCAGCGAGCTCGGGTCTTCGATGAAGCGTTGAGCCGCGAGGATGACCCGCTGCTGGCGCGCTTCACGCTCATCGGCCGGCAGGTTTCGGCCGCTGCCCATCAGTCGGTCGGCCAGGCGGGCATCCACTTTGGCCAGTTCCGGCACCGGTGGCTGATGCGACAGACCGCCGGATGCAAGGAACAGGACCCGTTTATTCAGTGTGCGGGCAAAAGTCCCGATGGCCTCGCCAAGCAGGCGGGCCCGCTGGAAACCCGGCAGCGGGATGGCCACCGAGTTGACGAAGACCGGGATTACCGGGCAACGCTCGAGCCCGCCGAGCAGCAGTTCGAGCGGTTGGGCAAAGCCGTGATCGACCTGCATGCAGTAGGAAACGGCCGTGTCCACGCCAGCATCGAGTACCGCCGTGGCGCAAGCTTCGGCCAGATCCCTGGGAACACTGAGCGGACCGGCAGCGGTGCCGAAGTCACCGATGGCATGGGCGGCCATGCCAATGCAGAACGATGGCATCACGTCATAGAAAAAGCCGTTGTAGTGATCCGGTGCGAACAGGATCACCAGCTCCGGATCGAACTGTGTGATCCGCTGCCGGGCGTCGCCCACCACGCCATCGACCTCGGCCAGAACCGCTGGAAGCGGGTCGACATGACCGACCAGTGGGGTATGCGACAGGCATTGCAGATAGGCACTCACTTCCGGCCACCTTGCTCACACGAAAGGGTATATCCGCCGAAATCCCTTCCGCTAAAACCCGGCGCGGCGACCTTCAGGATGACTCGGTACATCGCATCACTCATGAGCGATCAACTCCATAGCAGGCATCAGTTACCAACCTTCATTGGCGTACTGGTTTCATCGGTTGGCATCTCAGGCAAAGAACTTCGTCAGGTACGGCACTTGGTCACCGATACCCATTTCCAACGGCGCACCCAAGTGCGTCGCCACTGACACGACCCGATAATAGAAAGCCCTCCCGGCACCGGCGCTCCGATGGATGACAGCGTTATCCCGGCAGCGCAAAAACTTTTGCCACCGGACTCGTCAAGTTGATTGAAGTCGTATAGATGGGGGCCGTTTTATTCCCGGGCGGATTCGACTAGATGCCTTAGGTCGGCATCGGCACGAATAAACTCTCTCCACCCGATCCAGGCCCAGCACATCGAGCAAACCTTTGAGTGCACAGGCGTTGAGGTCGGAACGCGAACCGGCAGCCCGGGCAGTCCATCAGGATCACCCGGTATCCGGCCTAGGTCAGCGACTCGATGTTGCGATTGAAATTCGCCCAGCCGCTGGCTCCGGGTCGAGTGCTCAAGGCGGCCAAGGCGCAATGACCTTGAAAGGGATGACTCTTAGGGCGCAGCGTCCCAAGAGTATCGGGGCTGTGTCATGGCAACTGTCTGCGGGAGACCTTCGGGGCTGCCGGCACTATGGATCGTTGATTCGCTAATCGGCACACAGCTGTCAGCATTACTCGGAAAAATGTTCTCGGAATTTGCAGGTCGAACCGGCTCGACCTGCATTTCAACAGTGTCTGTGCGGGTGCAGGCATGGTAGCCCTGCAAAGCCCTGTCAGACCAACTGGCCATTGACCATTGTGCGGTCGAAGTGCAGTCGTTCCATGATCGGTGCATCGGAGAAACTGAAAAGGTCGAATTGACTTTCAGCTTGCAGCGACCAGGTGATCCAGGACGGAACAACGAAGAGGTCGCCTTTTTCCAGCCGTCGCATGACGCCATCCAGAACCACCTGTCCCTTGCCCTCGAACACCAGGAAGACACGCGAACCCACTTCCCGACGCTCGGCCGACAGCGCGCCAGCACGCAAGCGATGAAACTCGGCACGGATAGTAGGCATGATATCCCCCCCGGTGGTGGGATTGATGTAGCGCACCGCCGCATGACCTTTTTCCAGGACTCCGGCGTAGCCCTCCTCCTCGAGTCGCAACTGCTCGGCGAGCGCACGGTCGGTGTGCTCCCAACGATAGGCGCCGATGGGTGAGCTGACGGTGTTCGCAAGGCCCGACAACGGTCGCAGACCCGGATGGCACCACAGACGTTCGCCACGCGAGTACTCAGGCGTGGTGAGGTCTGTCAGTTTCTCCGAGCCGAATTCAAAGAAGCCAACATCGTTTTGAAAGGAGAACGGGATGTCCAGACCATCGATCCAGGCCATCGGGTGGTCGCTCACGTTCTGGTGACCATGAAAGTTCCAGCCCGGGGTCAACAACAGGTCACCCCGACTCATGCGCACTGGATCGCCGTTGACCACGGTCCAGACGCCCTCGCCCTCGATCACGAAACGGAAGGCGTTTTGTGCGTGGCGATGTTCGGGTGCCGTTTCACGTGGGCCCAGGTACTGGATGGCGCACCATAAGGTCGGGCTGATATAAGGGCGGCCGTCGAGCCCCGGATTGCCGAGGCCAATGGCCCGGCGCTCGCCACCGCGACCGACCGGTACCAGGTCGCCGGAGCGCTTGGCCAATGGGTACAGGTCGGACCATTTCCAGACATGCGCAACGGCGCACGGCATGGGGTGTTTGGGCATCAGGTTACCGATCTGCGTCCACAGCGGCATCATGTGTCCGGCTTCAAAGTCGGCATACAACTGGCGCAGTTCGGGTGTGTCGTCCGGTGCCATGGCGTTGTGAACGGGGGCCTGTTCAAGTCCATCATGATTGGACATGGCTACGTATCCTCTTTCAAATAAGTGGCAATGCGCGGGCCCGGTTCAAAGTCGAAGACCCGCGCTGGCGTCAAGGGAAGCAATGACCGGGTCAGTGCTTCATGCAGTTGTCGAGGCTCCAGCCATACAGCCACTGTATGGCGTCGTAGAACTGCTCCTGCGTACGCCCCTCCCACAGCTGGTTGCGCACTTGGCGCTCGACACCTTTGGCGTGATAGAGGCGCCCCATCTCGCGAGCCGACCAGAGGATCCGGGCCGTGCGCGGGATGCGGATGGTTTCGTACAAGAGGAAGGCTGCCGTCAGGTCAAAATTGCATTGTTTGATAGCCTGCCCCAGCACCACGGCGTCTTCCAGTGCACTGCACGCACCCTGAGCCAGGTATTGAGTCATTGGGTGAGCAGCATCGCCAAGGATGGTGACGCGGCCTTCGCCCCATTTTTCCACTGGATCACGGTCTGCGGTGGCCCATCGACGCCATGAGGTCGGGCGATCAAGCATCTGGCGTGGACGCGGGTGGATACCCTCGAAGTAGCGAAGTACCTCCTCCTTGCTGCCTTCGGTAACGCCCCACTCTTCCTGTTGATTGCTATGGAAAGTGACCACCAGGTTGTATTGCTTGCCACCGCGTAACGGGTAATGCACCAGGTGGCAACGCGGACCAGCCCAGAGCATCGGCGCGTTGACGCGCAAGTCCTCGGGCATGTCTTTTTCCTCCACGACCGCGCGATACACCACATGCCCGGTCACGCACGGCGGCTCGCCATGCAAGGCATCGCGCACCACCGAACGAACGCCATCGCAGCCGATCACCGCATCAGCGCGGTAGACGGTGCCATTTTGGTCGGTCAGGGTCACGCCATTGTCATCCTGCTCGATCTGTTCGATACGCACGGACGTCTTGAACTGAATCAGCGGATTGTTTTGCACCGCCTCAAGAATCGACAGATGAATGTCGGCACGGTGGATCACTCCATAAGGGTTGCCGAAGCGATCGCGAAACGCTTGGCCGACATCGATGCGGGCCACTTCGTGGGCATCGACAGCATCCATCATGATCAGGTGGTCAGTGAATACCGAGCGGCTGCGGGCTGCGGCTCCCGCGCCCAGCGCGTCGAGCGCGGCATACGCATTCGGGCCAAGCTGGATGCCAGCACCGATCTCGCCGATGTGGTCAGCCTGCTCCAGCAGCAGCACTGCGATACCTTGCTGGGTCAACGCTTGAGCGGCTGCGAGGCCACCGATGCCGCCGCCGACGACGATAATCGACTGTCCTTGGTTTTGTGCAGTCATGATACGAGTCTCCAGTATGTTGCAGCGCAGGCTTCCTGAATGGGCAGCGAAGCCTGCGGATAAGTCATGCAATGAAATCGGGTTGTCGTGCAGGTGCAGCGGCCTCGAAGGCTGGTAGCTCCAGGCAATGGCGATACACGGCCATGATCCGCGGGTAGCTGGACAGGTCGCAGCCCATGCGCTCGGCATTGGCCACCTGCGGTACCAGGCAGCATTCAGCCAGGCCCGGTTTGTCACCCACGCAATAGTTGCCGCTGTCATTGCGTTGCAGCAGTGCTTCAACAGCACTCAGACCTTCGGCGACCCAGTGTTTGTACCAGGCTGACTTTTGCTCGACAGTGACCGCCAATACGTTCTGCAGGTAATTGAGCACACGTACGTTGTTCACCGGGTGAACATCGCAGCCAATCAGGTTGGTGATTTCCAGGACGCGGGCACGCTGCAGGGCATCGAACGGGATCAGGCTCGGCTCGGGGTATTGGCGGTCGAGGTAGTCGATGATGGCCAGGGATTGGGTCAACAGGTTGCCATCTGCATCAAGCACCGGCACACCGCCAATCGGGCTCAGCTCGCGATGAGCAGGACTGTACTGCTGGCCCTCACGCAAGTTGATGCCCTGGTAGTCGTAAGGCAGCCCCTTCAACGCGAGCGCGATACGCACTCGGTAGGAGGTGGAGCTATTGAAGAAACTGTAGAGCTTCATGGTGACAAATTCCTATGATGTATCAATGAGCGGCGATTGACGGTTGCGCCAGCGAGCGGCTGTAACACAGGCCCATCACGAAAATCGCGGTGCCGGCCACCAAGGCGGGCAACATCAGGACGGTAAAAATGCCGTTGAAGCCCATGCCCATGCCAAGCATCCAGCCACCGCCCAACGTACCGATGACCGAGCCGATGCGGCCGACACCATGGGCCCAACTGACCCCGGTTGAACGCATGGTGGTCGGATAGAAACTCGCTGCCAGGGCGTTGGCCCCGACTTGCGAACCGCTGATGCAAAAGCCCATGCCGAACACCCCGATGGTCAACAGGGTGAACTGATCGTGAAACAGACCGATAAGCATCAAGCAGAAAGCGCCGGTGATATAGGCACAGACCAGCACCCGGAAGGGGTTGAATCGGTCCATCGCTGCGCCCAGGAGAATGGCCCCCAGGGTGCCACCAACCTGAAACATGGCGCTGACCCTAGCTGCCTGGCTCAGTGAAAGGCCGGTGTCCTTGATCAGGATCGGCAACCAGCTGGTCATCATGTAGATGATCAGCAGGCTCATGAAAAATGAACTCCACAGCAGCAAGGTTCCTGTGCGATGGCTACCACTGAGAATTTGCCGAACCGGTGATTGGAGATTGTTGGATTCACCGACACCGTCATGAATGTCGTATCGCGGATTACCTGACAGAGGCTGCCCCGAGATGCGTTGCAAAATGGCGCTGATCTTCTTCGCAGGCGCCGCGCGCTGCACCAGGAATCGCACTGACTCAGGCAAGAACACGTAGAGAATCGGCAGGCACAACAGTGGTAATACGCCACCCAGAAACAGCACGCTTCGCCAACCGTAGAGCGGTACCATCTGGGCAGCAATCACGCCTCCGAGCGCTGATCCCAGCGTGAATCCGCAGAACATCGTGGTGACCATCAACGAGCGACGGCGTTGCGGGCAGTATTCAGAGGTCAAGGTGATCGCTTGGGGCATGGCACCACCCAAGCCGAGGCCGGTCAGGAACCGCATGGCGGTCAGGCTCAAGACATCTTGTGAGGCGCAGGCAGCGAGGCTCCAGCCGCCGAAGAACAAAACGGAAACCAGCAGAATGGTTTTGCGGCCGAAACGGTCAGCCAGCGGGCCGGCGATGAAAGCGCCGAGCATCAGGCCCAGCAATGACGCACCGAGTACCGGATTGAGTTGCGCAGAAGTCAAACCCCACTCGTCACGCAGGGCCGGGGCGATGAAACCGACGGCGGCAGTATCAAGGCCATCAATGGCCGTCACCAGAAAGCACAACCCTAGAATCATCCACTGAAAGCGGCTGACCGGTCGGCTGTCGATGAAATCCTGTACGTCCACACTTTTATTGTTATCGGTGGAAGACATGAGCTAATCCTCCGGGCCTGCCAATTGTGCGGGCCACGTATTGGAAATTCGATTCGGAGTCGACGGCGTGGAGCCGACCCCGGAACGTATTAAACGATGTCGACCTGGATCTCGCCCAATCCCTCTACGCCTCCGGTCATGCGCTCGCCGACCACCACTGGCCCCACACCTTCAGGTGTACCGGTCATGATCAAGTCGCCAGGCTGCAGTTCGAAGAAGCGCGAGAGATAGCTGATGGTTTCCGGTACCGACCAGATCAGCTTGTCGATATCGCTGCGTTGCTTATCGGTGCCGTTGACCTGCAGCCACAAACCGGCCTGGCTCGGGTGGCCGATCTGGCTCGCCGGGTGTAATGGGCCGATCGGCGCCGACGCATCGAATGCCTTGCCGATTTCCCACGGGCGGCCCATTTCGCGCATTTTCATCTGCAAGTCACGGCGGGTCATGTCCAGGCCAACGGCATAGCCATACACATAGTCGTTCGCCTGCTCCAGCGGAATATCGCGACCCGCCTTACCAATGGCCACGACGAGCTCGATTTCATAGTGGTAGTTGCTGGTTTCGGCCGGATAAGGCAGTTCCAGGGGCTGGTAATAGGCAACCGAAATCACCGCATCGGCGGGTTTGCAAAAGAAGAACGGCGGCTCGCGGTCGGGATCGAAGCCCATTTCACGGGCGTGAGCGGCGTAGTTACGGCCTACGCAATAAACGCGGCGTACCGCAAACTTTTGCTCACTGCCAGCGACCTCCAGGGTCACAGGGGCTTGTGGCTCGAATACGTAGCTCATGGGAGGGCTCCAGGTAAAAGGGTGGGTCATGCTGACCACGGCAAGCAGGTTGCGCTGGCATGCAGCTACCACCGGCGTTGGCCCATTAAAAACCTGCCAGCCTTACTCGAATAATGATATTTTCCGATGCATCCATACTTTTTTACGTATATGAGCACCATGACCTGGACAACCCGTTTGCGCCTGCGACACCTGCAGCTATTGATCAGCCTCGCCGAAACCGGCAGCGTCAGCGACGCCGCCCGCACCGCCAATACCACCCAGCCCGGCCTGTCGAAATGGCTCAAGGACTTGGAGGAAGATGCCGGTGCCACGCTGTTCGAGCGCCACGCTCGCGGGTTGCGCCCAACGGTCCAGGGCGAGCTGCTGATCAACCACGTGCGACGCATCCTGAGTGAGATGGAGCGTGCTCAGAACAACATGGATGCGCTCAAGGAAGGCAACGCGCCGAACATCGCCATCGGTACTTCGCCTGCATCGGCGCCCAGCCTGGTACCCGATGCCATCGCTCATTTCCTGACCATGCACCCTCGGGCACATATCTCTCTGCAAGAGAGCACCATGAACGTACTGCTCGAACGGTTGGAGCTTGGCCAACTGGACCTGGTCGTCGGGCGTCTCGACAGCTATCAGCCGCGGCAAACGCTGAACAGCCAGATGCTGTTTCGCGAGCCCATGCAGGTCATCGCCCGCCCCGGCCACCCATTGACCTTGAAGTCGGACCTTTGCTGGGACGATCTCTATAAGTTCGACTGGATTCTCTGGCCGGAGGGAACGCCCATTCGCCAGCGTCTGGACTCGGCTTTGAGCAACGCGGGGCTCAAACCCTTGCCAAGTCGGGTCGAGTCGTCATCGCTAATGGCTAATCTGTGGCTGCTGCAAACCAGCGACATGCTTTCGATAGCCTCCGGCCGGGTCGCAGAGCACTTCACTAATCGTGGCCTGGTCAAGGCCTTGAACTTTGAAATGGATGCAGAAGGCTGCATTGGTGTCTGCTGGCGCGATGAACCCTACATCGACAATGCCGTTGTGGACTTTCGCGAGTGCTTGCTTAAAGCCTCAGGCCAAGAGGGCCAGACAATGAACAACCTTTAGCAAATGCCCCCACATGCTGTTGCTGATAGTGCTCAAAAACTATGCGGCATCCATTGAGCCCCGCCCTGGTATTCGAACTGTCGACAATAAGCCTTGGCGCTCTCCATTTCATCCTGCAGCTCATGACTTGTTTGTTGCCCCAGACAAGCTCCGGGAGTCGTAGCGAGCGCATGGCGGGAAGCTGATTTTTGATCCGGTTCGGATTCTGCCCTGCACGTTTCAATCGCGAACAAATCGATATTGGCTATCCCCTGAGGCAACAGTCGATCACTTTCATCAAAAGAAAAGTGGGCAGACACAATGAATATTCCCGCAGCCAGAGCCAACCCGCCTATCAACTTATGACCTGACGTCAGGCGCTCGATTGCTTGCCATCGTAAACGACGCATTTCTCAATGCGCCTTTCGCTGAACAGCGGCCTCTGCACCTGCGATACGTCCCAGCACCGAACCCGATGTCAGCCCCGCCCCACCGGCGTATTTGACGTAGTAGAGATTGCCCACCAACTCGCCCGCGGCGTAGAGCCCGTCAATCGGTTGATCCTCTTCGTCCAGCACCTGGGCCTGGCTGTTGACCTTCAAGCCGCCGAACGTGAAAGTGATGCCACAGGTCACCGCGTAGGCCACGAAGGGCGGGCGATCCAGCGGGTTGGCCCAGTTCGACTTGGGCAATGCCAGGCCTTGAGTCGCTCTACCGTCACGAATGGCCGGGTTGAATGGCACATCGAGCTGCACGGCAGTGTTGTAGGTCTCCAGAGTTTGCAGCAGCGCGTTGCCGTTGACCCCCTCCATCTGCTCGACCAGCCCTTGCAGCGTGTCTGCCTGGAGACGCGTCACCTGGCGTACCCGATACTCATCGGGCAGCAAGTGGTGGCTGTGCTGGTCAAAGATCTGCCAGGCCACGCCCCCTGGTTGCGCCATGACGCTGGCGCCCATGCTGGAGTAGGTGTAGTTGCGAAAATCCTGGCCCTCATCAACGAAACGTTTGCCGTGCGCATTGACCACTACACCCAGGTGGAAGTAGTTCTTTTGCTGGTTTAGGCGGTTGAGGTCGCCCATTTGCGGTGCGTTGACGTCATAGAACACTGCGTGGCAACCGGACCAGTTCCCGTGCGCCACGGCGCCCACCTCCATGGCCATGCGGATCCCGTCACCGGTGTTGTAGCGCGACCCACGGACCTTGGCCAGATCCCATCCCGGCCCCAGGTACTTGGTGCGCCATTCCAGGTTAGCGTGAAAGCCTCCCGTGGCGAGTACCAGCGAGCGGGTGGAAAACTGCCGACCGTCCGCGCAATCGAGTTGCCACAAGCCGTCGGGATGGCGGCTGATGCGGTGAGTGCGGCAGCCGTAGAAAACCTCCACCGCTTCTTTTTCGACGCGACGAAACAGGGCATCGACCAACCCCAGACCGCCGCCGGAAACCTCGATGGTCAGGCCGCCCCAAAAACGATACTTGCCCTCGACCATGAAAGCCTGACGTCCGTAGATCGGCATGAAACGTACGCCCTTACCGGTCATCCAGTGCAAGGTATCCAGGCTCTGCGACACCACCGTGTCCAGCACTTCGGGGTCGGAGCGGTATTGACTCATCGAGGCCAACTCCGCGAAAAAATCGTCCTGGCTGTAGGCTCCGAAATCGCTGTTTTGCACCTCGGAATCCAACAGGTCCGGCATCAGCCGGCGCAAGTCGTCGACACCCTGGTACGCCACGCGAAAAGCGCCGCCGGTATGGGCCGAGTTACCGCCCCGCTGTTCCTGCGGCGCACGTTCGAGCAAGGCCACTCGGGCCCCTTGGTCGCGGGCTGAAAGGGCCGCGCAAAGCCCGGCATTGCCACTGCCCAGCACGATAACGTCATAAGGCTGCATATCCGCTCCTGATCATTGAACTGCGTGCGTGATTATCAACAGAAGCGTGCGAGCGGATTTAGCCCGCACGGCCAAAGGGGCTTTTCAGCAAAACCGTAAAGTGGCGCACGACTCAACGTGCGCATGCAGCGGAGGGAGAACACAAGCGAGGAGATTTGATGCAATGCCATCGCCGCCCTGCCTCTCGTCGCTATGGCAACGAGAGGCAGGCGCCACGACTTAGTGGTTGAGGAAATCGATCACCAGACGGTTAAATGCATCAGCATGCTCCCACTGTGCCCAATGGCCGCATTGGCTGAACACATGCAGGCGCGCGTCAGGTAGGCCGTTAAGCAGCTTCAGGCTCCAGTCGATCGGTACGAAGCGGTCGTCGCGGCCCCAGGTAATCAGGGTCGGGTGCTTGATGTCGGGCAAGTTCGCGGTGAAATCGCCCATCTGGAACTTGCTCAAATCGATGCTCTTGAGAAAGTTTTCCAGGTGCTGAGGGTTGGCCAGAATGCTCTTGTGACGCAGGCTGATCAGCTCCTCGGTGAGGGCGCTTGAGTCGTAGACAAACACGTCGAGCATCTTCTTCAGGTTTTCAAGGCTCGGGTCGCGGTACACCCCGAACAGCAACTTGATGCCCTCCATCGGCAGTGGTGTGAACAGGCTGGTGCGCCCCACTCCGCCCGACCCCATCAGGATCATCTTGTCCAGGCGCTCCGGGTATTGCACGGCAAAGCCCAGCGCGCTGCCGCCGCCCATGGAGTTACCGACCAGGTGCGCCTTATCGATGTCCAGGGCATCCATCAAGGCCTTGATCGCCCGGGCGTTGATGACAAAACGCGGCTCAGCGGTCACCAGCGGATCGGACTTGCCGAAGCCAGGGCAGTCCATGAGGATCACCCGGTAGCCGGCGTCTACAAAAGCATCGACGTTGCGGTGAAAGTTGGCCCACCCGGTTGCACCGGCACCAGAACCATGGACCATGATCACGACCGGCCCTTCGCCGGCCTCGTTGTAATGCATTTTCCACTCAGGGGTCTGCACGAATTTACTGGTGTTTTCTTGGGTGAATCGACTCATGGGAGTTAGACCTTGTTATGGGGGGGGTGAAGTAGCAGCGAACACCACGCAACACGCTGATGTCCTGGGAAAAACTGCCTTTGTATTTGAAGAGAGCAACGACTGTGCCAGTCCGTTTGCGGAGCCTAAAAAACAGGATAAATCCTTATTTATCAGATAATTAAACGTAATCACCGCAACCTCTAAGTCACTTTGCAGCGGGCTCGCCACGCGAGCGAATTCAGAAGTTTTTGAAGGTTCATGAAAATCGACATGAAAAACATGAAATCACCGAGGGTGGCTCCTACGGGGTGAGGGGATCAGCGCTTGAGCAGATCCAGCGCCACATCGACGATCATGTCTTCCTGCCCACCGACCATGCGCCGCTTGCCCAGCTCGACGAGGATATCGAGGGTCTTGAGGCCGTACTTGGCGGCGGCAATTTCGGCGTGGCGCAGGAAGCTCGAATAGACACCGGCATACCCCAACGCCAGGGTTTCACGGTCGACCCGCACCGGCCGGTCCTGCAGCGGGCGGACGATGTCATCGGCGGCATCGAGCAAGGTGTACAGATCGGTGCCGTGGTTCCAGCCGAGGCGCTCGGCAGCGGCGATGAACACCTCCAGCGGTGCGTTGCCGGCACCGGCGCCCATCCCGGCGAGGCTGGCATCGATACGGTCGCAGCCCTCCTCCACCGCTGTGATCGAGTTGGCCACACCGAGGCTCAGGTTATGGTGCGCGTGCATGCCGGTTTCGGTTTCCGGCTTGAGCACAGCCTTGAACGCACGGAAACGCTCGCGCACGTCCTGCATGTTCATCGCCCCGCCGGAGTCGGCCATGTACACGCAGGTCGCGCCGTAGCTCTCCATCAACCTGGCTTGGGCGGCCAACTGCTCGGGCGGGATCATGTGGCTCATCATCAGGAAACCGACGGTGTCCATGCCCAGCTCGCGGGCGTATTCGATGTGCTGTTTCGAGACATCTGCTTCGGTGCAATGGGTGGCGATGCGCACCACCCGGGCACCGGCGTTGTAGGCCGCTTTCAGGTCATGCACCGTGCCGATGCCGGGCAACAACAACGTAGTGATCTTCGCGTGGCTGATCACGTCCGCCGCGGCTTCGATCCATTCCAGATCGGTGTGCGCCGCGAAGCCATAGTTGAAGCTCGACCCTTGCAGGCCATCACCGTGGGCGACTTCGATCGAGTCGACTTTGGCCTTGTCCAGGGCGCGGGCAATGTCCTGCACGTTCTGGATCGAATACTGGTGGCGAATCGCGTGGCTGCCGTCGCGTAGGGTGACGTCGGAGATATAGAGTTTTTTGCCGGGGTTAAAAGTCATGTCGGTCTCCTCAGGCGTTCAGCATCGACTGCGCCATGCGCTCGGCGGTGGCCAAGGCTGCGGAGGTCATGATGTCGAGATTGCCGGCGTAGGCCGGCAGGTAATGGGCGGCACCTTCGACTTCGAGGAACACCGAAGTCTTGAGTCCGGAGAACTTGCCGAGGCCGGGGATGTGCAGCGGAGCGTCTTCGGGGATGACGTCGAACTGGACTTTTTGCTTGAGGCGATAGCCCGGCACATAGGCCTGTACGGCGGCCGTCATCTCGACGATAGAATCTTCTACCAGCGCCTGATCGGCGGCTTCGGACAGCACAAACACCGTGTCGCGCATCATCAAAGGCGGTTCGGCCGGGTTCATCACGATGATCGCCTTGCCCTTGGCCGCGCCGCCGATCACTTCGATGGCCTTGGAGGTGGTTTCGGTGAATTCGTCGATGTTGGCACGGGTGCCGGGGCCGGCGGATTTGCTGGCGATCGAGGCGACGATTTCGGCGTAATGCACCTTCGCCACGCGCGACACCGCCGCGACCATCGGAATGGTCGCCTGGCCACCGCAGGTGACCATGTTGACGTTGAGTTGAGCGAGGTTTTGTTCGAGGTTGACCACCGGCACGCAGTACGGACCGATGGCCGCAGGCGTCAGGTCGATCAGGCGAATGCCGGGTTTGATCGAGCGCAGAAACGCATCGTTCTTCACGTGGGCGCCGGCGGAGGTGGCGTCGAAGACGAAGTCGATATCCTTGAACACATCCATGCGGGTCAGGCCTTCAACCCCTTCATGGGTGACCGCCACGCCCATGCGCTGGGCGCGGGCCAGACCGTCGGAGACCGGGTCGATGCCGACCATGACCGCCATTTCCAGGTGTTTGGCGTTACGCAGGATCTTGATCATCAGGTCGGTGCCGATGTTGCCGGAGCCGATAATCGCTGCTTTGATTTTCTTGTTCATAGTCTTGTAGATCCTCAGTCAAAACGCACAGAGCAACTGCCGATTCCCGCGATACTGACCCGCAGGTTGTCCCCCGCCACCACCGGCACCATCGCCGACAGTGCACCCGAAAGAATCACTTCACCGGCCTTGAGACTCATCCCTAAACGGCCCAGGGTATTGGCCAGCCAGGCGACGGCGATCGCCGGTGAACCCATGGTTGCGGCCCCTGCCCCGGTGCCGACGATCCGACCGTTTTTCTCCAGCACCATGCCCGTGGTGTACAGGTCCAAATGCCGTGGGCTGACCAGCCGATCGCTGAGCACAAACACGCCGCACGAGGCGTTGTCCGCCACTGTGTCCTGGATTTTTATTTTCCAGTCGCGGATCCGCGAATCGACAATCTCGAAACAAGCCATCACACCTTCAGTGGCGCGCAATACGTCGGCCACCGTGATGCCCGGTCCGGTCAGATCGTGCTTGAGCACAAAGGCGATTTCGCCTTCGGCTTTGGGCTGGATCAGCCCGGCCATAGCTACGCTGGAGCCCGGATTGACGACCATGGCATCGGTCAATTGACCGAAATCCGGCTGACGCACGCCGAGCATGTCCATCACCGCTTGACTGGTCACACCGATTTTCTTGCCAACGATTCGCTCACCGCCGGCCAGGCGGCGGCTGATGAGGTGTTGCTGAATCTCATACGCCTGTTCCAGGGTCAGCTCAGGATGGCTTTCGGTCAGCGGCGCGATGGCCTGCGCCTCGACCAGAGCGTTGAACAACTGGTCACCCAGATGCTGCGGATTGAGTGTTGAAGGGTTCATGGAGCGACTCCTGACAGTTGGCAAAATTATCGGTGCAGGTGTTGGGTGATGGCGTCGTAGCCCGCCGTCGCACATTCGCAATCCTGGTCTTCACTGGCGCCGGACACACCGATCGCGCCGACCAGGCGGTCGCCCAGTTGCAGCGGCAAGGCGCCGCCCATGGGCACCAGTCGCGGCCGCAGGATCAAACACTGACGGACATGCTCGGGGGCATCACGCAAGCGCTTGCCGACATCGGCCGTGGGCAAGGCGAAAGAGACCGCGGTCAGAGCCTTGTCCTGGGCCAGATCGATGGTGTGTAGCGGTGCCCCGGCGCTTCGACCGAACGCAAGCAGGTGCCCACCAGCGTCCAATACCGCAACGCTGACTCGCCAGCCATGCTTGCCGGCATACTGCAGGGCCGTATCCAGCGCCAACCGGGCAGCCGCCATGCTTAACGGGTCGGCCAACTGGGTATCGGCAAAGGGAATGTCCAGACTCATACGCAGATTTCCTTGAGAGATATTGCCGGCTGCGCAATCGGCTTCGCCGGACGCAGCAGGTAGCAGGCCAACGCTGGTACCAGGACCAGTGCCACCAGCATGTTGCACAGGAACATGAAGGTCAGCAGCACACCCATGTCGGCCTGGAACTTGATCGGTGAGAACACCCAGGTGACGACACCCAGGGACAGCGTCAGGCCGGTGAAGACCACCACCCGACCGGTGAACATCAGGGCCTGTCGATAGGCCATCGCCAGGCTTTCGCCACGGCGTAACCAGAAGAGCGTGACGCTAAGGATGTACAGCGCGTAATCGACGCCGATCCCTACGCCCAATGCCACCACCGGCAAGGTCGCGACCTTCAGTCCCATGTCTAGCTGGACCATCAGCGCTTCGGCCAGCAATGACGTGAGGATCAACGGCAACACCGCGCAGAGCACCGCACGCCATGAGCGGAAGGCAATGAAGCACAACAGCGTCACCGCCAGATACACCCCCAGCAGCATTCGCGTGTTGGCGCTTTTCACCACAATGTTGGTAGCGCTTTCGATCCCGGCATTGCCGGCGGCCATCAGAAACGTGGTCTGCTCGTCGTTGTATTTTTCAGCGAAGGCGGCGCTGGCCTTGACCACGGAGTCGAGGGTGTCGGCCTTGTGATCCTTGAGGTAGGCATAGATCGACAGCAAGCTGCAGGTGCCGTTGAACAGCTCGCGCGGTGAGCGCATGGCGGCGGCGTTGATCATCGATTGGTTAGGCGGCAACTCGTCCCATTTGAAGTTGCCTTCGTTCATCCCGACGTTGATCTTGCGCGACAAGCCGGCGATGGATTTAGTGGTTTCAACGCCAGGCAGTTCGCGCAGGCGCCATTCCAGCTCTTCGACCTTGCGCAAGGTCGAGTAGTCGACGCATCGGCCGGCCGGGGTTTCGACCATGATTACGAACACGTCGCTGCTGGCCTGGTAATGCTCAATGATGAACCGGTTATCAAAGTTGTAGCGCGAATCGGCGCGCAGCTCTGGCGCCCCCGGGTCGAGGTCGCCAACCTTCAAGTCCTTGCCCATCCACAATGCGCCGAGCCCGACCGCTACCGCCACACCGATCGCCAGTCCTGCCGAACGCCGACTGGTGAAATGCTCGAACAGGCGCACCAGAAGTTGCGACGGCTGTCCTGCAACCGGGGCTTCATGCTTGAGACTACGGGCGGCCGCTCGTGGTGAAACACCGGTGAACGAGAGCATGATCGGCAACAAGGCCAGGTTGGTGAACACCAGGATGCCTACACCCAGACTGGCGATCAGCGCCAACTCCTTGATCACCGGCACATCGACGATGGACAACACCGCGAACCCCACAACGTCGGCCAGCAGCGCGGTCATCCCCGCGGCAAACAAACGGCGGAAGGTATAACGTGCCGCGATCAGCTTATGAGTGCCGCGCCCGACATCCTGCATGATGCCATTCATCTTCTGCGCGCCATGGCTCACGCCGATGGCGTAGACCAGAAATGGCACCAGAATCGAGTACGGGTTCAGCTCATAACCCAGTAGCGGCAACAGGCCGATCAGCCAGATTACTCCGATCAGCGTGCAGCTCTGCACCACCAGGGTACTGCGCACGCAGCGGGTGAATTGATAGAGGATCGCGCTGGTGATCAACACCGCCATGGCAAAGAACGCCAGCACCGCATACAGACCATCGATCAGGTCCCCCATGACTTTGGCGAAACCGATGATGTGGATGTCCACGCCGCGTTGTTGATAGGTGCCGCGCAACGTTTCCAGGCTGTCGGAAAGTTGTTTGTAGTCGAGCGCCTGACCGGTTTTAGGATCGATTTCCAACAATGGCAAGTAGATGATGCTCGAACGCAGATCGCCCGCCACTAGTTGGCCGACTTCCCCGGAACGCTCGACGTTGACGCGCAAGTCATCCAGGCTTCGGTCGTCGCCGTCAAAGCCGTCGGGGACCACCGGACCACCGTCGAACCCTTCTTCGGTCACCCCTTGCCAGCGGGTCGCCGGGGTCCAGAGCGAACGCATGAAGGCGCGGTCGACACCGTTGAGCAGGTACAACTCATCATTGAGCTGGCGCAGGGTTTCCATGTACCGGGCATTGAAAATATCGCCCTCATCACGCATCGCCACGGCCACCCGTAACGCATTGCCGGTGCCTTTGAGATCGCGGGCATGCTCCAGATAGTTGAGCGTAAAGGGATGGTGCGCGGGAATGGTTTTCAAGTAGCTGGCATTAAGCCTGACCTGGCTGGCCGCGACGGCCAGCAACACAGTGACAATCAGGCAGAAGCCGACCACCAGGAACCGGTGATTGAACAACACGCGTTCCAGGCGATTGCCTGAATATTTGTCGAAGTCCGACAGGGAGGCGATAGCGGTAAAGCCATCTGAATTGCTGATAGCCATTGTCAGTTTCCTTTTTCTATACCGGCCGACTCAGCGCAACGCGCTCGGCGGGAAACGAGTGATACCCTGGGTACCGACAGCCAGGCTGCCGCCATCGGGCAAGGCCAACAGCGCGATCAGCGGGAAGCGTTGTTCAGGCGCCACCGGCCGAAAGCTGCGACCGTCGTCATGGCTGAGCCACCCTTGCCCCGACTCATCCGCCAACAGCAGCGAGCCGTCGCGCAGTTCAGTGGCAGCCGTCAGGCTCTTGCTCGATGCCACGGCTACTGACTGCCAACTGGCTCCCTGATCGATGGAGCGGAACACATGCCCGCGCAAACCAAACGCAAGCAGGCTGTTGTTACGCGTGGCCAACAGACCGAAAAAGCTGCCGTCGTAAGGACTGGCGAAACGCTTGAATCCTTGCAGGTCATGGTCGACACGCATCAAAGCGCCCTGCTCCCCGGCCAGATAAATCCGCCCCCCCAAGGCTTGCACCGCGTTGAGATGTTGCGACTCACTGCCATTGAGTAACGCCAGCGCAGGCTGCCAGCTCTGACCGGCGTTTTGTGTGCTAAAGGCCAAGCCATAAGCACCCAAGGCCAACACGCGTCCATCGCCCATGCACTGCACGGCCAGAAACGGTTTGTCGGCGCCTTCGACTACCAGGCGTCGCGCTTCGTCAATCTGCCCGGGGTCCTGGCGCTCCTGCAAAATCGCCTGGGCGGCTTGCTCGCCCTGCAGTTGCCGGGCCCAGTGGACACCACCATCGCGGGTGGCGAGGATCACCCCGCGATGACCGACGGCCCAGCCATTGAGGGCATCGGCAAAGCACAGGCCGGTCAGACTGACCGAGACCGGAACACTGGCTTGCTGCCAGCGCTGGCCTTGATCGTCGGAGTAAAGAATGGCGCCCCGCATGCCGGCGACCACCAACCGCTCACCGGCCATCGCCACGGCATTGAGCGCGGAACGGCTGGCCAGCGTTGAGAGCGGCGCGTTCTGCTCCAGCGTGTCGGCCACTTTCCTGTCACCCGTGCTGCTGGCGGCTGACGCCAGTTCACCAATCACGCCCAGGAGCAGCAAGCACGCCAACGCATATTTGTGTGTATTCACCGCATACCTCCGGTCAGACAGACGAGCCCCGCCGCGAGGCCAGGGCTCGCTAAGAACATCAGCGTGCGCTCATCTTGGTCAGCGACTCGGGAGAGAAGAAGCTTTCACGACGACGATCGGTGATCGCGTATTGCTCGTTACCCGCATCCCCCAACGCGCAGTTGTACATCCAGGCCTTCGTTCGATGGTCATGGAAGAAACCGGTGCAGTAGTTCACAGTCGCCGGGATGTCCGGGGCCACGAACGGAGTCGTCAGGGACGTGCGCCACAGAGTGCCTTCGGCGTCCCACCCGTCGATGATCGCGTTACCCCAGTTGTCTTCGTCGTAGTAGAACTTGCGCTTGGGCACCGCATGACGTTTGCCGGCCTTGAGGGTCGCCTCGACCACCCAGACCCGGTGCAGCTCCCAGCGCATGTAGTCCGGGTTGGCATGACGCTGAGCCATGACTTTCTCATCGGCGTTGGCCAACAGCTGATTGCTGTTGTACGGAATGAGCATTTCCTTCTTGCCGATCAGCTTCCAGTCATAACGCTCCGGCGAGCCGGACCCGCCAAAGTTTTCATCGACGAAGTTGACGCCCGAGGCCACGGGGTTAGGTGTATCGAAGTTGATGCTTGGGGCGCGACGCACCCGGCGTTGACCCGACAGGTATTGCCATAACGTGCGGCCCTGTACGTAGTCCGTCACGTTGTGAACCATCAACGCCTCGCCCGCACGGAAGGCCGGAGCGTATGTCAACTGAATGGCCATCATGTAGTTGATGCCAGCAGACTCCGCCGAACCGTCCTTGAAGTAGTAGGGATACTGGGCTTCGTCCTCGGCCGCCGTGGCCAATACCCGCTGGCCATCGGCAGTGGTGGTCCATACCTTGTACTTGCTGTGGGTCGACTCTCCACGCCACAACAGTTGGTGGTTCCACTGCACTTCTATACCCGACTTGGGGATCGGGAACGGTACACCGCCGTAAGCTCCGTGAACTATCAGGCCGTCACTGTCCAGAGAGGCCTGGGTGGCGTTTTTCAGGGTGTTGTCGTACACCCACTGTGGTGCCGATGCAGTGCGACGTGTCGGAAACACATCGATGCGGAACGTCTGCGGATTGTCCTTGAACAGCTGGATCACGCCGTCGCTGAGTTTGTCCTGATACTTGGCCAGGTTGGCTGCAGTGATGGTGTACAACGGCTTGTCCTGGGCGAACGGGTCGACCGCTCGATGGCCCTGTTGATAGCCCACCGGCACCGTGGAGTAGCCACCGGTCCAGGCTGGAATGCTGCCATCAGCATTGCCGGCACGCTCGGCGCCCATCGGTGTCAGCGTGCTTTTGAGTGCCTGAGCGTCCACCGCGCTGACAGCTGCATAGGTGGTCATGGCAGACAGGGAAAGAGTGAAACAGGTCAACAACTGAGCGATTTTGTTGTTATGCATTGTCCAATCCTCAGAACGTGTGGGAGACGCTGAAGGACACGAAATCCCGATCAGCATTGGTCTGTTTGAAGGTTTTGATACCGTTGATGTTGATGGGCGCTGAAGGCCCGTAATAGCCGTTGTAAGCCAGGGTGAAGGTGACCGACTTCAGGTAGTCCGCCGTCAGACCGATGTTGTAGTCGCCGCCTTTGGCCTGGCTGAAACCGCCGACCGCTGACGAGCGTCCGTCTATGCCATAGCTCAAACCCATTGGCACAGAGAGGTCGACACCGTTCATGACCTGGAAATAGGTCGGGGAAAATGCGACACGAATCGCCGTGGCATCGCGTGTGCCATTGGGGTCAAGGTTGTCGAGATTCTTCTGGACGCTGAGGGTTCGGTTCCAGGCCAATTCGCCCAGCAGGCTGGCGGTATCCCAGAACGCACTGGTTGGCATGATGTAAATCATGTTGACCTGGGCGTGGGCGGTGCGCCCCACGGCATAGAGCGGGTTGCCATCGTTATCGCCATTGCCCGCCAGATCGACCATGGTCAGGCTGACCAACGGTGCGTTGTCGCGCACCGAGGTTTCAAACCCGATGTTGACGTCGCCAAAGCCGCGGTTGGCGCTGAAGCCGTAAGCGCGGATGTCCTCGGGGAACACCAGCATGTATTCGCCGATCTGGTCCGGGCGCGCGCCCGCACCGACCCCGGGACGCAACTGGGTCTGGAAGTTCTTGTCGTGGTAGTTGATGGCGTAGAGGCCGAAATCGGTGTCCAGGGCCTCGGAGCGGTAGCGCAACTGCACGCCCCACTGACCGCTGTCGCGCGCTTCGATGTCTTTACCCCGATAGAAGGAGGCCGCTGGCACGCCGTCCGGCAGGCGCCCCACGACGATCCTTTCACCACCTTCGTCGAGCAGGTCAGCCGGGCTGAAATAGCTGCCGGCCCCAGGTATGCGGGTACGCTCCCACTCGAACTGGTAGTAACCGCCGACCGAGATCGTTGGAGTGATCTGCAATTGGGTGGAGAACTGCTTGACCGGTAGTGCAAGCTCCTTGAACTGAGAGTTGGGTACGGTCAGCGCACGCACCGCATCGATCGGTTGCTGGCCTGCAGCAATGCCGTTGTTTCCGTAAAACAGGCTTTCGCCGTAGATCAACGAGTGCTGGCCAAGGCGCGACACCCCCCACATTTCATCGCCAATGTCATAGTTGGCGTAGACAAACGCATCGCGAAACTCCGCGTCCCGCCCGTGCAGGTCGCGCGTATCCTTGGTGAACTGGTCGTAACGTATGCTATAGGAGTTGACTGTTCCCGGTGAGGTGTTGTCGTTGCCCTTGTTGTACACATCGTCATACCAGGCCGCGCCGGTGACACGCGCGCCGACCTTCTGGTAAGAGACGTCAAACTCCGAAAACAGGTCCAGGCGGTTGGAGATAAGGCCTTTGTTGAAGTTTCGGTCGCCATCATCCAGGTTCGCATCCGCGACCAGTTTGTCTTGCTGGTCTCTGACGCGCCAGGCGCTGGAGTACTTGACGTTGGTATCGAAGCGGGCCTTCAGGTCGGGGTTGCCGGTGTCGAATTCCATCGCATACGCACTGGATAACACTGAACAGCCGAGCAAGGTCGCCGTCAGGCGAGTAAGCCGTAGGCGCTGCTCAGCCGCCCGCACGGTGCCGGGCACTTGTTTTTGATGTTTAGACATGCAAAGACCTCTGCGACAGTAAGCCGTTTTTTGTTTTTATGAGTGACCGCCGAGTTAGCGGAAGTCGGGTCTTGCCGGGAGGAACGTGGCCCTCCCGGTCCAGCGACTCAGTCGTTGAGCGACACGGGCTCCAGCCCAAACAGCATCGGTGGCAATGGCTGCCCCAACAGATAAGCCCCGAGCATGCCCGCGGTGTCATCGGCGTTCTGGGTAATGTGGTTGGCGGCGGCGATCACGTCGCGCAGGATGCGTTGCAGCGGGTTGTTCAAGTAAATGCCACGGGCCGAGGTGGCCTTGAACAGCAGCATCACCGCCTCTTCGCAGTCGCGACCGACGCGGGCGATGTCGAGCATGTAATGGACACGGTCAGGCACTGGTACCAGTTCGCGACGTTCGACGTATTCGCTGCTCTCGGCGAGCATCTGCAGCAATCGGGCACGTGCCGATCGCACGCGGACCACTGCGTTGCCCAGGCGATCCTTGACGTACGGGCTCAGTGCGGCGCCGCCGCCGTCGGTGGTGTTGGTGCGCACGCTCATCTGGCGCACGTACTCGTCGATCCCGCCCTGGGCGATGCCCACGATCAGCGCCGAGACGGCACCGAAGAAGATCTGGTTGAACGGATACAGGTAGTTCGCCGGGCGCTCGCTGTAGGTGTACTGAATCAAGCTGTGGGCACGATGATAAGGCACGAACGCGTGCTTGATTACCAGGCTCTTGCTGCCGGTGCCGGCCAGGCCGAATACGTGCCAGTCGTCTTCGATCACCCACGCCGAACCGGGCACCAGCATCGACATGCGATCAATCACCTGACCGTTGGCATCGCGCCGCAAGCCGCCGAGGAACGCCCATTGGCCGTGGTCGCAACCGCTGGAGGTCTTCCAGGTGCCACTGATGTTGAAGCCGCCTTCGACTTCTTCGACCTTGCCGAACGGCGGGTAGGACGAGGCGGTGATCACCGCGTTGTCTTCGCCCCACGCATCCAGGCAAGCCTGCTCTGGCAAGGAGCCGTATTCCCACTGGTGAATACCCAGGATCATCATGTTCCAGGCGCTACTGCCGCAGCCACGACCCAACTCCATCAGGACTTTGTAGAACACCGCGGGATTCATCTCCCAGCCACCATACTGGCTGGGTTGGAGGATCTTGAAGAAACCGGCTTCAACGAACGCGGCGATGGTCTCTCTGGATACCATGCGGTTCTGTTCCACCGAGTCGGCTTTTTCCATCAGCATCGGGATCAATCCGCGCGCACGCTCCAGCAATTGCGCTTCGCTCGGAATCGTTTGGGTATCCACAGGCTCGGTTGGCGTGACGAAGTTGTTCATAGGTCTGTGTTCTCTTGTTTATTGTTGTGTTTGCATGTCGCAAGCGGTCAGGGTTTCACTTGAGCGCGGCGAACCTGCTGTTGAAGTACATCAAGGCGCCGTCCTGTTCCTGCAGCCCCCGGACGCCAACCACTTCACCGATGAACATGTCGTGGGTGCTGGCCGGTATCACTTGCTCCAACCGGCACTCGAAACTCACCAGTGCGTCTTCGAGCAACGGCACGCCGGTAACCCCCGACTCCCAGCATCCTTCGGCAAAACGCGCCTCGCCGCTGACCCCCTCGACCATCCCGGCAAAGCGCTTGGCAATGAACTCCTGGTCATGGGCAAGTACATTGATGCTGAACGCACCGGACCGTTGAATCACTTCATGGGCGCGAACATTGCGGTTCACGCAAATCAGCAGGCGCGGCGGGTCGGCGGTGATCGAGCACACCGCCGTGGCAGTCAGCCCGGCTCTTTCGCTGTCACTGCCGCTGGCGATCACGACACAGGCACCGGCCAGATGGCGCATGCCTTTACAGAAGTCAGCGGTAGCGACCGGCGGCGCAATCACGCCCGGCGTACCGCTCGATTGAATGGCGTTTAACATCTGGAAAACCTCGCTATGGCGCAGGCACGGGTGGCCTTCAATGCTGTTCACTGCACGGCCAGGCCGGCAGTCCGTTGCTGATCAGAGAACGATGTTGCGCTTGTGACCCCAGTCGCTCATTTTGCTGAACGCCTTGACTTCCCAATGCTGATCGTCGATGACCACGCCGCCCCAACCCATTTCGAAGTTGAAACCCGAAGGGGTCTGGGCATAGAAAGAAAAGGTCTTGTCGTTCGGGTGATGACCCAATTCAAGAATGATCGGGATACCCGCCTTGACGCAGCGGTCGTAGGCCATGCCAACGTCGTCCATGTTCTGGACCTGCACCATGAAATGGTTCAGCACCTTCGGCGCGGGGGCCTGAGCGGTGGCAATGGAGTGGTGACGGCCAGTGGCGGTGTGAAAGAAGGTGGCGTCGACCACCATGCCCGGCTGCACATCCTCGCGAATGTAGTCGCTGACTCGCAGCTTCAGCACGTCGGTATAGAACTTCACGGTCTGTGGGCCGTTCTTGGCAAACGGCAGGATGTGACCAATGCCCAGTTCGCCAGTGACGAATCCGCCCTTGAGCACAGTTGAATGGAACACATCGTTCAGGCCCGCTTCGGCATGGCCAAAGAAAAACTCGTGGGTAAAACCGTTCGGGTCCTGGCAGCTGTAGGCCTTTTCAACCCGGCGACGCTGCAACAGCTCCCTGGACAGTTGCTCAACCTGGACGCCTTTGTCGCGCAGCTCGGCAACATAGCTTTCCAGCTCCTGCTCCGAGCGCAGCTGCCAGCCAGCCACCAGAATGTCGTCAATCGGATTCTTCTCCAGGAAGAACCGCTGGGCGTATTCATCCATGCGCAAGGTCAGACCCTGCTCATCGCGGCTGGCGACTTGCATGCCGATAATGTCCGTGGCCAGCCACTGCCATTTATCGAGGTCGCTTACACCAAATCCTGCATAGGCCAACGAGTGAATTTCTGCCACTTGCCTGTACCTCTTGTTGTTTTTGTCTTGCTGCTCTACGGGGTGTACCCGTTGATGAGCAGTGCTGACAGGACAAGAGCAAGCGCTGTGCCAGACGTTGAAACTCACTCAAACCAAATAAATACTCCTTTATATTCAAGGCGTTATTTATGGCATTGCGAACTTTAGACACCCCAAGTGCTCTGCGAGCGAACCTCCCGCGACATACGAAAATTCAGAATGTTATGAATTTCATGTAAGGATTTTCGTGAATCGCCGTTGTGCAAAGAAAAACCTTGCGAGAACCCCAGTAAGCGATACCGTAGCAACCACCTCAAGCATCAGCGCCGGCGGCCATTGGCGACCGTCCGGCATCGATTTTGCCTTCAATAAATAAAAAACATGGGCTCATCAGATGACTACTTCCCCGATCGATGACACCGAGCGCCCCCGCCAATCACGAAGCCGACAGGGCATCAACATCATCACTGACCTGCGTTTTCCGGACATGCAGGACTTGGTCGATCGACTCTATTTCAACCCCAAGGAAGGTCTGATCTGGCTGGGCGATAAACGCATGATGCTCATGCACGTCGAAGCCTTTGGCGCATTGCGTCAGGAACTGCTGGAAAGCAACGGCGTGGAATTCACCCGCGGTTTGTTGACCCGGGTCGGTTACCTGACGGGTCAACGTGATGCTGATCTGGCGATCCAGGCCCGTGGCACTGGCAATGAACTGGATATCTGCGCCGCAGGTGGCCAGTTGCACGCCCTATCGGGTATCGTCGAAGTCGAACCGGTGTGCATCGAGTTCGATCAGGCCAAGGGTTTCAAGTACGGTGAGTTCACCTGGAAACGTTCGGTCGAGAGTGATGTGCATATCACCGCCAACGGCGTCAGCACTGACCCCATTTGCTGGATGGAAGTTGGCTACAGCTCAGGTTTCATGAGCCGCCTGATGGGGCGCCACTTGCTGGCCCGGGAAATGGAGTGTCAAGGCTGCGGACATAACCGCTGCAGGGTCATCGTCAAGCCGGTTGAGGACTGGGACAACACTGAAGACGATCTCAAGTATTTTCAGCCACGGGTCACCGATCATCGCCGAGCGCAGCCGACCAAACCGGTCAAGGCCACCACCCTGCCCACACCTTCGCCCTTCGGCCTGGAGGACAGCCGGACCGCGCAAACCGATTTCGACCGCCCGGTGGGCAGCTCCGCCGCCTACCACATCGCCATGCACAAGATCTTGCGGGTGGCGGGCACCAACGCGACGGTACTGTTGCTGGGTGAGAGTGGCGTGGGTAAAACCATGTTCGCCCACGAACTGCACAGCAACAGCCTGCGCGCCAACACGCCGTTCGTTGAAATCAACTGCGCGGCGATCCCCGAGCAGTTGATCGAGTCAGAGTTGTTCGGTGTGCAGCGTGGCGCTTATTCGGGGGCGACCGATCCGCGTCCCGGGCGCTTTGAAATTGCCGATGGCGGTACGATTTTCCTCGATGAAGTCGCCACCTTGAGCATGACCGCCCAAGGCAAACTGCTGCGCGTACTGCAGAGCGGTCACCTGGAGCGTCTGGGCAGTAACAAAACGATCAAGGTCGATGTACGGGTGATCGCGGCCACCAACGAAGACCTGGCCAGCGCGGTCAAGGCCGGGCGCTTTCGCAGCGACCTGTTCTATCGTTTGAATGTGTTCCCGATCACCATCGCCCCGCTGCGCGAGCGCAAGGACGACCTGCCGCTGCTCCTCGACAGCGTCATGCGCCGGCTGAGCACCCGGCATGGCCGGCAACTGGCCGGTGTGACACCGCGCGCCCTGCAAGTGATTCTGGATTATCACTGGCCGGGCAATATTCGTGAATTCGAGAACGTGATCGAGCGTGCAATCATCCTCGCCGATGACGGCGACTTGCTGGATATACGCCATCTTTCGGGGCTCGACGCCCTGGGCGGGCAACTCGAACGCATCGGCACGGTGAGTTGGGATACCGGTCCGGCCATCGGCATTCGCATGCCTGAGGCTCCTCCTAGTGTGGGAGCGGCTCAGCAGGGTAATGCCAGTCACGATCAGTTGCTGGCCTTGGTAAAACGCACGCTACAGCGAGGACCGGTGCGCCTGAGCGAGATTGAAGAGGTGTACATTGAGGTGGCCATGCAGATGAGTGAAAAAAACATCTCCCGTGCCGCTGTCTTACTGGGGCTGAGCCGGGCGCAACTGGACTATCGGCTGAAGAAGATGTCGCTGGACGACTCCAGCGTTTCCCCATGAATGACCAACACCGGGTTAAGACCCGGTGCTGGCTATTTCACTTAACGAAACGCCCCGGCCGTGGCCAGGGTGTGATCAACCGGCGACCTCAGTTGAACGCGTTGGCGGAGTCAATGCTGGTGCAGAAGCGTGCGATGCTGGCCATGGAGTTTTCATGTTCCTGCGCTGTTGGCGAAGCACAGCAATCTTCCAGCACCACCACATCAAAGTCACGATCATGAGCATCGCGCACCGTGGCCTGAACCACGGCCTGGGTACTTACGCCGCTGCAGTAAATGCGCTCGATGCCTTGACCGCGTAACAGCACTTCAAGGCGGGTGGCGTAGAACGGCGAGACCCGGTGTTTGACGATGTCCCATTCGTCAGCCAATGGCGCCAGGTCATCGTGCACCGCGCCACCCCAGGCATCCTTTTTCAGAATGCCGTTCCTGGCGATCGCGCCGAATACCTGCGAGTTGGGGTTGGCTTCGCGATGGTCATCGGAAAACGCCACCCGCACATAGGCCACGGCAATGCCTTTGGCTCGCGCCTTGGCAATCGCCGCCACCGTGCGGGCAATCACTTCGCGGCTGCGCACTTGCTCACCCAGCGGGCCTTTACCGCTGGCACCGTCGGGGTGAACCAGATCGTTCTGCATGTCCAACACCAGATAAATACTTTTCATTGTGTGTTTCCCTTGGCTTGAATCAGTCGCACCACAGTGCACCGTTGATGTCGAGGATTTCCCCGCTGATAAATCCGGCTTTGTCCGACAGCAAGAAGCTGACGGCCGCCGCCACTTCGTCCGCGCGCCCCATGCGCCCCAAGGGGATCAGAGCCCGCAAATTCTCGGGAAAGGCAGTGGTCATTTCGGTAGCGATCGGTCCCGGCGCCACCGCATTGACCCGCACACCGGCACTTGCCAGCTCCTTGGCCAGGAACAGGGTCATGCTGTGTACCGCCGCTTTCGACATCCCGTAGGCGACGCCGCCGGCCCGCGTCTGTTCGTTGGCATCCAGCCATGGACGGGCGTTGCCACCGTTCTTGCCGACCACCGAACCGATGTTGACGATGCAGCCCTGCTTGCGCTCGGCCATGAGTTGGCCGATCAATTGACAAGGAATCAACGTGCCCTGCACGTTGACCCGCATCACCCGTTCAAACTCGCTGACTTTGAGTTCCAGCGCACTGCCGGTGGACAAGACTCCCGCGACATTGACCAGCGCGGTGATAGGGCCCATATGATCCTCGATGTCTTCGACCACATCGCGCACAGCGATGCGTGAGGCCACGTCGCAGGAGTAGAAGCGCATGTTCGGGCCGAGCACCCGCGGCTCAGCCAGGTCCAGCGCCGCTACCTGCCAGCCTTCACTGGTCAGCAGTTTGCACACGGCGCTGCCAATGGCGCCGCCGGCGCCGGTCACTACCGCGACGTTCATTGCATACCCCGCTGCTGCGCTGCGGCCTGACCGGCCAGACGGCCAAACACCAAGCCCTTGAGCACGGAAGTGCCGCCCGCGTAGTTGCCAAAGTACAAGCCCACGGTTTCACCGGCTGCGTAAAGGTTGCCGATCGGCTGACCATCGGCGTTGATCACCTGCGCTCGCTCATCGACCTTGAGGCCGCCGAAGGTGAAGACGTTGGCAGAGATGATCGGGTAGGCGAAATACGGTCCCGCATCCAATGGCAGGGCCCAGTTGCTTTTGGGCGGTTCAAGACCGACCGTGGCCACGCCATCGAGCTGCAAGGGTTGGTAATCGCCGGGACGGCAGGCAGCGTTGTAGCGGCTAACCGTGTCCTGCAAAGTGTTCGCGCAGATCCCCAATTTATCGGCCAACTCGACCAGGCTTGCGCCTTCGACTGCGGCCTGATCGGTGCGGATCGCCAGACGGTAGTTGGGTACGTCCTTTACCTTCTGATCGAGAATCACCCAGGCAATGCCTTCATCCTGTTGGTAAATCTGCCGCGTCACGCGCTCGTACCAGGCATCGACCGTTCCCGGTGCTTCGTCAGTGAAGCGTCGCCCCTGCTTGTTGACCAGCACCCCGTAAGGGAAGACAAAAATCGACGGTTCGGAGATGCCCGAGCGCGGGTCTACCGGTTCGGCGTGATAACTGCCGTATTCACCGCTAGGCGCCGCACCCATGTCCAGCGCCATCTGGATGCCTTCGCCGCGGTTGTAATAGGCACCCTTGCACACTGGGCGCAGGTACACCGATCGCGGTCCCAGGTAGCGACCCAGCATTTCGGTGTTTCCTTCAAAACCACCACTGGCCAATACCACCGCACCGTGAAAGACCAGATCGCCATACTGACGTGACAGCGCCCGGATGCCGGTGACCGTGGCGAAGCCTTCGGTCAACAACTGACGCCCGGAGGTTTCGTAGAAAAACTCCGCACCCAGGGCCTCAGCCTTTGCCGCCAGAGCTTCGACAATGGCTTCACCACCGCCTACCGGCAACAGACGCGGTTGGGTGCTGGTCAAAAACTGAGTGGGCAGAAAGTCAAATTTCACGCCGTTGCCCTTCAACCATTCGATGGTGCCCGGCACTTGCTCGGCAAAGGTACTGATCACCGACGCATCGACCGAACCCAGCGCGCGAGTTTGCGCCGACCAGTCGGCACGATCGGCGAGAGTCTCAGCGACGAAATCAGGGTCCTGGTAATACCCGGAATGCTCGGCCAGGAATGTGTCGAAATCATCGGTCACCTGCGAATGGCTTTTCATCCGCAGATAAGCCTCGGTAAAGCGACTCTGTCCGCCGCGCTCTTCACGGCAGGCCCGCTCCAGAACCGCCACGCGCAAGCCACGTTCGGCCCCCGCCACCGCTGCCGACAAACCGGCGACTCCGCAGCCCAGCACAATCAGATCGAAATTCAACTCAGCCATAGGTAGTTCCTCACTTGGTGGCTGGTACTATAGAAATCGCTGCCCCAGGGTTCGAGCGTGACGCGGCTAATGGGCTATTAGAAAAAGGTGAAAACCGATGGACAGACTCTGGGCAATGCAGGTGTTCGTGCGTGTAGTGGAATGCGGCAGTTTCAGCCGCGCCGCCGAGTCGCTGGATATCGCCAATGCCACCGTGACCTCCAGCGTGCGCAACCTGGAGAACTACCTGGGGGTGACTCTGTTGTCGCGCAACACCCGCTCGTTGCGCCTGACCGATGACGGCGAAGGTTACTTCGAGCAGTGCAATCAGGTACTGCAGCAAATTGCTGACATGGAGGCCCAGGTCAGGCAAAAGAAAGGCGAGATCAGCGGGCAGTTGTGCATCGAGTCACCGGCTGCCTTCGCTCGCGCCCTGCTGTGCCCGGCGTTACCGGCCTTTACCGCGCAACATCCCGGATTATCCGTGGCGCTGCGCCAGACCGACCATGCCGAAGACCTGATCGCCACGGGCACCGACGTGGCCATTCGCATTGACTCGGTCAATGACGCCGACCTCGTCGCCCGACCGCTTTATCAGGCGCACTACGTGGCCTGCGCCGCACCCGGTCTGCTCAAGCGCATCGGCACGCCACACCAACCGCAGGCGCTGTTGCCGCAGCATTGCCTGGGCATTTTTGGCGCTGGTCGCTATACCGTGTCGGACTGGACGTTTGCCTGCGAGGGCGAACATCACCAACTGACCCCGCGGGGCGAACTGCACTTCAACAGCACCGACGCATTGATCCAGGCCGCCCTGGCCGAGCAAGGCGTCATTTACGTACTGGACGTATTCGTCAACGGGCTGATCCGCAGCGGAGAGCTGGTGGAATTGTTCCCCGACTGGAGTACCGGCAGCCGCAACTTCTACACCGTGACCCCCAAGGCGCGCTTTGTTGCGCCGCGTACCCGGGCCTTTATCGAATTCATTCTGGCCACCCTGGACGCTCAGCGCCGCCCCCCCTCAGACGCCAGCATCGCAGTTCGGCAAGGGCGCCGCGGGCTGAACTGACGCACAGATGAAGGCGATAAAAAAATGCCAGCCCACTTGGTGGCTGGCATTTTTTGTTCAACGCTTGCAGCTGACTCTATTCGGGCAGCGACTGACGCAGGCCATCAAGCAACGCCGGCAGTAAGGTTTCCCAAGGGGCAACGATACCCAGGCTGGCGACCTTGAAAATGTCCGCCTCGGGATCCTGGTTAATGGCCACGATGCAGCTGTCGAGGCTGACCCCGGCCAGATGCTGCAACGTGCCGGAGATACCCACCGCCAGATAGATCTGCGGGCTGACAAACTTGCCTGACACGCCGACCTGCCGCAGCACTGGCACCATACCCGCATCCACGGCCGGCAAACTGCCGCCCAAGGTTCCACCGAGGTTCAACGCCAACTCCTCAAGCAAGGCAAAGCCTTGTTCATTGACCCCACGTCCACCGGACACCACCAGCTTGGCGCCCTCCAGAGGCGGCAGGCGTTGGCCGCTTTCGCGTTTATCCAGAGTCAACGCCTTGGGCAGGCTGCCATGCAGTTCGAGGTTGAAAATATCGGCCGAGGCTTCAGCCTTGAGTTGCGGCCGACTAGCTCGCAGACAGGCAAACGCAGGTCCTCTGGCGGCCCGCAGAGTAATGCGCATACGCCCGCCCCAGGCCGCGCGCTCAGCCACTACCGAATCGCCCTCAAGCCGCAGTGCGACACAACGGCCCAACGCCTGCCCGTCCAGACAGTCGGCCAACAGCGCTGCCAGCTCCTCACCTAACGGACCGGGTGGCAGCAACACTAGCGGCACGTCACTGCCCAGACGGGGAATCGACCGCAGTGCTTCGCCAATAGCAGCCACCAGCACCTGCGGCTCGTCGCATTCGCCCAATGCCGCGTGCACAGCCTGATAAACCAATTGAGCCCCTGCCCTTGTCGCCAGTTGCGCGTGCACGGCACTCGGCTGGCTACTGACCAGCACAACCGCAAAAGCCTCCCCGGCACTGACCTGCTGTGCCGCACCGAGCGCCGCTTCCAGTGCCTGGGCACCCCAGGCTTGAGGAATGACCGCTAACAGTCTGCTCATGAGTTGACCCCTTGTTCTTTTAACCAACCGACCAGCGCCTTGGCCTGCTCAGCAACGTCGCCGCTCAGTAGCCGGCACTGCCCGCCTCGCGCAATCAGCGGCGCGGTCTCAAGCTGCGACAACGACAGCCCGACGCGCGCCGGCACCGATGCCGTGACCTGGGGGAAGGTCATGCGCTTGGCCAGCATCACGTTTTTCATCAGCGCGTGACGCAGCTTGTTGCGCCGATCATTGGTCACGCTGGCCAACAACGGCTGATCGACCTGCAGCCATTCTTCGCCGGTGCCACGCTCGCGCATCAGCCACAACTGTTCGTCTTGCCACTGGCCAAACTGGGCCATTGCCAGTTGCGGTCGACCCAACCGGCGCGCCAGCAAGACGGCGATGCTGCCTTCGTCCAGATCACCCATTTCACGCCCCAGCAATATCAATTCATGTCCTGGGTAATCATGCTTGATCAGCCCGGCGATCTGCGCTGCTGTCTGGCGTGCATCCCACAGTTGGCAGGGTTGAAGCTGCAGGCACTGCAACGAATCTGGGCAAAACGCCGCAACACTGCGCAACAGGTTTTCACTGTTGCAGCCGTCGAGCAGTAACACGTCGATCTGTGTTTCAGGCCGGGCATCGCGCAGTTTGAGCGCCACCTCCAACGCGGCCTCGTCGAACGGGCTCAGCAGGCGTCGGGGCGATCCTTGTTCCTGGATCAACGCCTCGCTACTTAAACTGATGGGATGTAACGGGAAACGGGTATCTGCCACGCCCGCCAGCAGGATCAGAATTTTCATGTTCAGCCCTCACTCGCATTGCCCAGGCTGGCACCGGCCAGGCGCCCGAATACCGCCGCCTTGCCCAGGGCCGAACCGGTCATGTAGGCGGCGCCGTGAAAGCCGCCGATCATCTCGCCCGCCGCCAGCAACCCGGCTATCGGCTCGGCGAACACATCGAGTACGCGCAAATCCATGTCGACGATCACACCGCAGTAGGTGCCGAAAACCGCCGCCGTCGATGGGTAGGCATAAAAAGGTGGACGCTCGATGGTGCGCAGTTGACCGTGATGATGTACCAGGTGTTGACGACCGAACGCCGGTGTTTGCCCTTGGCGCACGGCATCGTTGTAGGCAGCGACTTCGGCGAGCAATACGTCCTCGGGCACTTCGATCAGACGCGCCAGTTGTTGCAACGTCTGCGCCTCGACGAACAGCCCCTCTTCCAGGCGCCGGGTGAAGTCCAGGATACGTACCTGATTGTCACCGCTGAGCATGATGTCCTGATCCAGGATCTGGTAGCCCACACCGTAGCTCTGTTGCATCACTGCATCGCCGAGCAACTTGTAGGACTGTGATTCGTCGACAAATCGCCGACCCTCCTGGTTCACCGCGATAGCGCCCTTGTAAACCGCCAGGCAAGCGTGGTGGTTGTGCTCGTCCATGGGGTGTTTGCCGAAGGTGCCTTTGATGTAGGGCAGATCGCGCACATCCGCGCCCAGGGCCCAAGCCATGCGCAGGCCGTCGCCTTCATTGCCTTCACCACCGATAAACACCGCATTGTCGTATTGCGGGACAAAGCGGTGAATCAACGCGCGGTCCTGAACAAACCCGCCGCTGGCCAGCAGCACCGCTTTACGGGCCATGACCTCGACCGTTTCGCCGTTGCGCTCGACACTCGCCCCCAACACCCGGCCTTCGTCCTCGCGCAACAGACGGCGGGCACGGCTGTGTAGCCAAACCTCTACCTGTTGCGTTGCCAGCGCCGCCAATTGCAGTTGGCGCACCATGTCGGCCGGGTCAACGTTGTGCACCCGTGGTACCGACTGCCCGGAGGCGGCCTCGATGACATCGGTAAACACCACGCCGTTGTCCTTGAGCCACTGGTAGGTCTGCAGTTGGTGATCGGTGTACAGCTTCACCAGTGCCTCGTCGCATTCGCCCTTGCCCACATCGACGAGGTCGTCGAACAGCAATTGGGACGAGTCTTCAATACCGTGCGCACGCTGCAGGTCGGTGCCGGCGAACGCCAGGCAACCGCCGCTCATGGCCGATGAACCACCGGTGTGTGCGGTTTTTTCCAGCACTATCACCTGCAAGCCCGCTTGGGCAGCTGCCAGGGCCGCGCTGAAACCCGCCAGCCCGCCGCCGATTACCAGCAGGTCACAATCATAACGATTCATACCTGATCTCCTGCTTGTAAAAACGAGCCCAAGCCATAGAACTCGAAGATCTCCCGAACCCGCTCAGGTTCTGGTCGCGCCGAAAAATACCCACGATTGCAGGTGCGTGTGCCGTTGGCACGATGCAAGTCCACCATGCTTTCCGCCTGCTTGACCCATGCACCGAGCGAGTCGAGCACTGGAACACCGTCCACCTCGTTGATACCGTGGGTGGCCAGCAGTACGTTTAGCGGGGCCTCACCGGGAATGATTACCTCAGCGCCTTTGGCGATCAGGCCGCGTGCCGCACTGCGAAAACGTTCGATCAGCTCAGCGGGATCGGCGAAGCCTGCCAGCACATCGGCAAAGCGAAAGCCGACATGTCGCACCTCCGTCAGCCGCCCAGCCAGGCCATGGCGTGTAGCGTTTTCAGTAACCTGCTCAGCCAACTCATCTATGAAAACCAGAACCCCGAACGTACGCCCGAGCATGCACGCGGTCAGCATCGCGGATTCGCCATAGCCCACCACCGGAATATCCAGCAGGCTGCGCGTTTCCTTGAGAGCCGGCTCTGGCAAGGTGCTGATGGCGTAGGCGTCGAAACCCTGACGCTGGGCATTGATGCCCGCCGCCATGAACTGCAGTCCATGCAGGTACTGCAGGGCCGAATACTTGATGTCGTCGCCCGGATAATGACTGCGGTAGGTGCCCGGGCGCATGCCGTGCATATGGATCTCGGTGTCGGGGCGGGCCACCCTGCGAAAATGCGCACGCAAGGCCTCGTCGTACGCACCCAGGTCGCTCAGTACAGTGAAACTTTGATGCCAGATACGAATGCTCATGTGTGTCCTCATTCAAGAGCCAGGCACTGAGAGCGCCAACCTGGCGGTCGGCTCACCAAGTAACCATGGCGAATATTCGATGAGGAATTATCGGCAGAGCATCGCAGCGGGGAGTAGGCGCTGACGTTGAAGGGGCTTTTCAGAAAAACTGCAATATCGGCGAGTGGCCATGTTCGATTACAGTAAAAAACAGCACTTTGTTGCGCCCGTCACAGCAATACTGCCTCATGGAACCTGCGTAACCGCCATATGTTCGAGAACCCGCAAACTTTGTGATCACGCTTTGATCGCAATGCCAAGGTGGTTGTCTGGACGCACAATTCCCATATCGGGATGCGCGAGCATCACTCTGGACCAGGAATACATAGGCAGCGCGTCGGCTCATGACCTGCAAATGCATTCTTTGGTCGTACTCATAGGAGGCAATTGAGCAAAAATATTCCGATCTGCGAATTGCGCCGATTTAGCGAATAGGCATCGGCCAATAACTTGTCATCACCCGGTACGCCGCACTGCCGACTCGCATCCGCTGTGATGATGCTGCCGTCCACGGCAAAGCCTTCGCCTTTGACCAGACCTGTGTCCATACAGCGACTCAGCACTTCATTCAATAACCAGCGAAACAGATTGCTGTCCCGAAAACGGCCGTGTCGTTTTTTGGAAAACGTCGAGTGATTGGGTAATTCATCTTCAAGGCTCAACCGGAAAACCAACGATACAGCAGGTTCAAATGGGCCTCTTCGCACAGCCGCCGCTCTGAGTGAATGCCATAGCAATAACCCACGATCAGCATGTGAATCATCAGTTCAGGATCAATCGACGGACGCCCAATCGGGCTATAGAAATCGGCGAGCTAATGGCGCAGGTCGCTCAGATCGAGACGCTGATCAATACTGCGCAGAAGTTGATTGGCCGGGATGTGACCTTCAAGGTTGAAGGAGTAAAACAGTCGCTCCTGCCCACTCGATAACTGCCCCATCATGCTGTGTGATCCCCCGCCGGCCTATGCAGGGATTTCGCCGGAGGCCAGACAGGGGAGCTACTTTTTCAACAGAATCGGCCGTAAAGGGCCATTCGAAGTATGGCGAATCAGGAATTTTTCATTTTGGCCGCGCGTCCAATTTGACCGCTCACATTGACACATATGTATCCGAGCGGGCCACCTGGATACGGGAGCAGCCCATCCTGACGAGCGGCTATCGACCAAAAGCGCCGAAAATAAGCAAATTTCGCCCTTGGTACCCGCTGATGATTCCACCTAGAGCCAGTGGTTTTGTAGGGGTAAAAACGCCACAAAATAAAAAGGGGTCGCGAGATAAAATCTCGCAACCCCTTGAATAATATGGTCGGGACGGAGTGATTCGAACACTCGACCCCTAGCACCCCATGCTGGGGACTGAAGCGATCTAACCCATTGTTTTATAAAAAATACAGCCCCTAATTAGAGCAGCAAAAAATCCGCATTTTTGTGGTTTCGCAAACGGTAAACCGCGGCTTTCAGCGGAGGTTTTGCGCACACTTCTCACGACGTTCTGCCGACCTTCACCCCCACACAATTCACCAGCGATCCGCCCCTGCTACGCAGAAGACTCCACGGAGGATTCACGATGCCAAACTCTGATCTGCTCCCTTCCCTGCTCTTCAAAATCAACGAAAACCAACTGGCCCTTGAAGCCGCGATCTTGGAGCTTTCGAACTGGGTCGAGCAGCGCGGTTCGGCGGATGTCGCCGACAACGTACGCGGCGCCCTGGAAGCCATCGACAAGAACGAAGAGTTTATCAAGATGACGCTCGCGGTGATGACGGCGCCGGAGTGACTTCTCGGGTTGGAGCTCGAGTTCTAAGGAGCTATTTCACCATCGGGGCAGCCGCGTCGACAACGTCTTTCATCTTTTGCTCAAGCTGTTTGGAGCACTGTTCTAGTTCGACTCCTTGAAGGCGATTACAGCGGGTCTCATTGATGGAGGACAACGGTTTGACCAATTGAACGCCATCTTTCGCCAGTACTGCACCAACGACCAAGGTGGCTACGAGTAAAAAAAAAGCCGCAATGTAAAATCCCTTCAAGATCAAATTCCCCACCTTTGAATTGGACCTGATCGTAAAGCAATCGTCAGATGCCAGTAAACTGCCAGTAACAGCCTCAATAAATTGGCTGAAGAATTGGCCCTGCCCTCTCCGGTGCTGCCGACCGAGTATCACCCGAAACTCCGCAACTCGTCGTCGCACGCTCGCGTGGCAGCCAGACCTTATTTACTGTATATAAAAACAGTATTTGTAAGACACAACCATGGCCCCCTACGAAATCGAAGGCACCAGCGAGTGGCTCGGTAGCCCGACGCCGCTCGAAACCTGCCGACATCAGCTCCGAATCTATGAAAACGAAGTTGAGGAACTGACCCTGCAATTGCGCCAGGCTCGGGAAAAGATCTTCAAACTGGTTGAGATGCACACTGAAGCGATCAATCAGCGCGATGAAGCCATGACCAATTTACGGGAGTGTTCCGGTGAATCGGCCAAACTCCGCAAGCGAATGTACGACCTGGACATATCGGCAATGGCATACCAGCGCGATGCCGAGCGGCTTCGTGGAATCCTGAACGGTCTGACACCGCAGACGAAAACGATCATCTAAACTCATGTCTCAGCATGAGGGTTAAGCAAATGTACGGACGTCTCTCCCTGCACCGAGGCATTCATAACTTCGTTGAGGCACTGAGCATGTCAAATGTCTTAGCTTACATCGGGACGGCCGGCATTTTTCTGCTAAGTACCTGCGCGGCAGTTGCCGATCAAACTGAATTGCAGCAAATTCACGGCGCCTTTATATCTGCAAAGTTTACTGGTGGATGCTCAACTCTAGTGCAGATGGCTGAGTTCCAAAAATCGACCAAGATGCCGGGTGGCGATGAGTTCCTTGAGAGATTCCTGGGCATGGAATCAGCAAGGCTCGGAATGACTACTGCACAATACGTGAAGGCGTGTGCAGACGCAGCCCGAGTATATGAGTTCTATTACGAGCAAACGTCTGATGCCAATGGACAGAAGTAGCTTGTCTGCCATTTTTTTGTCCTAATACTTCCGCCCGAAAACCTATCGATTTAACTCCCTCACATACGCCTAACACGCCGCCAGCGCTATCAGTCCTTGGTCGCCGGCATCGGTGATGCCGACAATTCGTTGAGCATGCGCTGCGTCAAGTCGGGCGCGTGTTCCTCCATGAACCACGCTGCCGGCGGCGGTACCGGCTGGCACTGCGCAGCCACCGGCTGAATCCGAGGTGTCGAGAAGGACTGACAGCCGCAAATCAGAAGTGGCAAGGCGATCACGCAGGCGAGCCTGGTACGTTTGAGCATCGCTCAGTTCCTTGTAGTGAATTTGTTCGCTGGCCGACAGGCGCTGCTCGAGCGCCAGACGCTTGTCCTGATCGGCACGCACCTGGGCGGCGGCCGCGTTACTGATAGCGGTCAGGTCGTCGGCGGGGAGCCGGGCTTGATCCGCCAGTTGCTTGTCATAGCTGTTTGCCTGCAAGCGCCAGGCCGCCGTCCCGCTGCCGATCATTAGCAGTGCAAGCAGCGCCAGCACCAGGGCAACCCGCCATACAGACGGCATCACGGCACATCCTTGAAGAAGACGTGGTAGCCAAGCGCGAGCGTCTGCGTGACGCCCTTCACCCAGGCCGGTGGCTTCGGCATGGTGGTCGCGTAGTAATGGGTGGCACCAGCGGTGGGATCCGGTACTTTTCCATCGATCACCTGGTCAGCGGCAATCCGCGCCTGCGCGAGCTCGCGGAACGGAATCTGCTTGGCGCCACTCAGGTAGGCGTAGTTCGGGTCGTTCTTGTTCCAGCAGCTGAACTGGTACGGCTTCTGGCACACACCGGCATAGCCCTCCCCCCACCACGACTTGGCATTGCCGTCGTTCACGCGGTTGCGGATCGTCCAGGCAACAGCAATCTGGCCGGCCAAGCTCTCGCCACGAGCCTCGCCCCACAACGTGCGAACAAGGATGTCTCGGTCCTTTTGGTTTGAAGTCATCACTTTTCTCCGGGCAAAAAAAATCCCGCACTCGGCGGGATCGGGAATAACCAACATTATCCGTTGATCATGTTGTTGTCAGGCGTGCTCCCCCAAACATTCCCTAACGGGGTCAGGGTCACGCTCGCCTGGGAGCCATTGGCGACGGTAAAGTTGGGATTTGTCATCCTGACCTGGTAGCTTGTCCCGATATAGCTATAAGTCGCCGGGCCATGGTTGATATTGTTCTTGGTTAATAAGCGAGCCACTAATGTTGGCGCCCCCGCTTCGGCGTTGAAATTCCCTGACGGTCCAATGGCTACGAGATCACTATAAAAATGGTTACCAATATTGCTGGTACTGGAATACATAACCTGCATCAAGCACCCTCCCCATTTCGCCAGTTCCGCCACTAGATCAGTAATATCCATCTGCCCATCTACCACTGGTTTTATGACAAAGGATCTCGGGGCGAGGCTGGGGTTGTTGGTTGCCGTGCTAAATGGATCACGCTCAAGGCTGTTGACCCGATATGCTTTTTTGAGCAGGACTGGCTTCTGCAGAGCACGGATATTGCCAGTGAAGTACAAGCCGCGATTGATATTTGGGGCATCGCAAAGGATGGCTCGAGCGTTAGTGCTAGCCTCGTAGGTAAGATTTAAATGGCAGTCCGCCACGTACCTGACGTTGGAATTATTGTTCTTGAATACGGTTATTTCGCCATTTGAGAACAACTGAACATCGAAATGGGCGCCGTACCAGATGCAATTATTCTCAATAACAATGACATCGCCGGAGTCTTGCTCCATCGCACAGCGCTCCCAGCGGATGCCGTGGAAACTGTCATCGCCATTAGTCTTCATCATCCGACCTTTGCTTTGGCAGTAACGCGTGTAGCGACAATCAATTGAGATGACGAACTCTGTATACTGCCCCGTATCCTTATTGTGAAATACTTGCGCCCACCGGTTAGTCGAAAATATTGCTCCAGTTGTGTTTAGCTGCCCAACACCACGGTACTCGATAGCCCATGACGTAGCGCTTCCTTCGAAGGTTATCCGACTGCCCACTTCGGCCTTGAGTGGCGAATAGCGCTGCCCTACAACGTTCTCAACAATAAGTGCCGGCCCATTGGTTATGCCTGGATAACGAAGTCGGCTTTGGTTAGCGTTGCGACCCTTGAAGTCTGGAATTCCCTGAAATGGATAAGATCCTGCCATTGTGATGGCATATGTACGCAGCGTCAGCGCCTGGGTGATAAGGTAATCTCGCCCGTCAAGGTTAGCGTTTCGCTTGGTTAAAGTAGCCTCGGTAAGCATTCCTTGAAGGGGAACGAATTCGTCCGAAACTCCGTCGCCGCGAGCCCCGAACATCTCACCGAAAAGCTCAGAATCGGGAACAAGGCGAATCCAGCGTCCTGCGCTGAGGCCGCCTACTGCAACTACAGTTCCTAACCGCGCAGGTGTAGTTATCCCGGACAACCATACAAAACGACCACCTCCAGACGGCGTTGCTTGCGGCGCCCAGTCGGCATGAAACGAGATTAAGTCAATACAGTCGCCATGGTAGCGACCTGGCACCGTGAGCAGCTCGGTCATACTGTTGATCTGGCGGGTTGCACGACCAAAGAGGCCAGCCCCTTTACTCGGATCCGTAAAATTGGCGGCTTCTTGCCGAAGAGAGTCGTCGCCAATTAGCTTCAGCTTTGGACCATCAGTGGCCCAGTCGGTGGTTGTCAGTGGAAGGAACTGTCTCTTAACCCTATATTCGTCACCATCATATTTGACAGTCTTTGTTGTTCGATCCAAGAGAATGCCTGGAGCGTACGGAATGGCCTCCTCATAACCACTGGCATCCATGAAGGCATGGAATTGGACTATCCGGTCAGCCTGATCCGCACTGAACTCGCTCTCCATTCCCTTCCACGACTTGCGGGGCACTCCCTTACGATCGAGGTAAGACGGATTATCGCCGTTGACCAAATGATCCAAATTCCGAGCGTTATCGGACAGGTCTTTAGGTGAGGTTGAGCCGATCTCGTTGCCGGTGTTGTAGGCCATGGTTATGTTGCTCGCAGAGTACGTCAACGGCGCCGCAAAGGAGGCGGTACCGAGAGCGCTGATTTTTAATAATTGCCGGCGATTAACCATGACGACCAAACCTAGGGACGGAAAAGGCCGGCAGTATACCGGTGGAGATGTCATGTGTTCATGAAGGCCAGGTTTGGCGCTCACGGGGTGTACGATCAGTCGATGTGGCGAGGCCACTCCTGATTCATCGCTCAGTCGAAGATGCTGGAATGCAGCACGTATTCCAGCGCATACAGCAGGGCGCTTGAGCAGTTGCAGGACGGCCCTGAAGCGCCAGCGGGAAATTCCAACGAGAGTTGGCCCGCTGTACATCTCTTTGAATTTGGCTTGATAGCTAACAATGCCGAGCGGCGTCTTGAGCGGGCAGTCAAACCACTCAACACCTTCGTTCAGGGTGTACTGGTGCCAGGCCATGAAAAGCTGCGCGTGGCCGTCGTCCATTTCCCAAGTGATTGTCGGGAAGGTCGGAACATTGCTGAACTTCCGGCGCGATATGATCTTTCCATTCCCAAGTGGAGTGTGAGCGGCCGGGTCCGTCGTGTTCATGTCGTAGCCATCGCGCAGCGGATACGGCAGGCCTTCCGGATACTGGATCATGTGCCGTCCTTATGGCGCCGTGGCGCTGTCGTAGGTGTAAACGCGGGCGTCATAGGTCATGCCTTTGAGTGCGACGTTGCCGTTTGATGGGTCGGAGCGCGTGGCGGGAGGCGGCGACTCGCTTCCTGCTGGAGGTCAAGGACCAGGCCTCTATCCACATTTCGGCCACCCACATGGAGCAGCTCGACCCGTTTATTGGTGATATGCCGCTCACACACATCGACGACGACGCGCTCGCGCCGTACATCCAGTCGAAGTTACACCCGGTTGAAGGAAGGCCCGTCACAAACCGTACTGTGAACATCGCGCTGCAAAGGGTGATCCGAGTGTTGAACCTTTGTGCGCGAAAGTGGCGGGATGAAGAGCGCCGGCCATTGCTCGACGTGGTGCCGATGATCTCTCTGCTGGACGAGAACACGAATAGCCGGAAGCCATACCCGCCTTCATGGAAAGAGCAGTCGATCCTGTTCGCCGAACTCCCGGCGCACCTTCAGACCATGGCCATGTTCAAGGTCAAGGTCAAGGTCAAGGTCAAGGTCAAGGTCAAGGTCAACACGGGGTGCCGGGAGCAGGAAGTTTGCAAGCTTCAGTGGAATTGGGAGATTGCGGTACCGGAATTGGGGACGAGTGTGTTCCTGATCCCCAGCTGGATTCGGGGGAAGAAGTGCCCGGTCTGGTGTGAAGAACCGAGACGAGCGTCTGGTCGTCTTGAATGACGTGGCCAAGTCGGTGATCGAGAAGCAGCGCGGCAGTCATCCGCTCTACGTGTTTCCGTTTGGCAAGCCTGATGGCGATGGGAATGAAACGACGGTTCACCGCATGAATGACTCGGCGTGGAAGAAGGCGCGGATTCGAGCGGCGAAGAAATGGCAGGAGAAGTTCCTGCGGCCGGCACATGACGGCTTTGCCAGAATCCGCATTCACGACTTGAAGCACACCTTTGGGAGAAGACTACGTGCGGCAGGTGTGACAGAGGAGGATCGGAAAGCGCTTCTCGGCCACAAGAACGGCAGCATCACCAGTCACTTCTCGGCGGCAGAACTGGATCAGCTGATCGCGGCGGCAAACAAGGTATCGGCAACCGACTCGCGCGCACCAGCGCTGACGATTCTGAAAAGGAGAGAAGCATGATGGAAAACGCCAGGGTCACTCGGAAAGTCACTATGGCAGAAACGACAAAGCCGCTCGAAAGCGGCTAAGTCGTTGAATAATATGGTCGGGACGGAGTGATTCGAACACTCGACCCCTAGCACCCCATGCTAGTGCGCTACCGGACTGCGCTACGCCCCGACTAGGCGTGAAACCTGTTACTCATCTCGAGGAACGATCAAGAATATATCGCAAGCTTTTGAAAACTGGAAGTATTTAAAAGCAGGAATTTATTTCTTGAGTACCACCAGAACATCTTCGAGTTCGGCGATCATCTGGCGGATCATTTGCTTGTATTGGGTCGTGTCGTCTTTGGCTTCATCGCCGGACAAGCGCAGGCGCGCTCCGCCGATGGTGAACCCCTGATCGTAAAGAAGCGCGCGGATCTGCCGGATCATCAGCACGTCCTGGCGCTGATAATACCGGCGGTTTCCGCGGCGTTTGACAGGGTTGAGTTGAGGAAACTCCTGCTCCCAGTAGCGCAGCACGTGTGGTTTTACCGCACACAGCTCGCTGACTTCACCAATGGTGAAGTAGCGTTTGCCCGGGATGACGGGGAGCTCGTCGTTATGACTTGGTTCCAGCATAAGCCTCAACTCGGGCCTTCAACTTCTGCCCTGGACGAAAGGTGACCACACGGCGAGCCGTGATCGGGATTTCTTCCCCCGTTTTCGGATTGCGGCCAGGCCGCTGGCGTTTGTCCCGAAGGTCGAAATTGCCGAAACCGGACAATTTGACTTGTTCGTTGTCTTCAAGAGCGTGCCTGATTTCTTCAAAAAACAGTTCGACCAATTCCTTGGCCTCCCGTTTGTTCAGGCCCAGCTCTTCATACAGACGTTCCGCCATCTCAGCTTTCGTCAGAGCCCCCATACGTCACTTCCTTAACGTGGCGTTCAACCTTTGTTCGAGCGAGGTGAGGATGTTTTGCGTTGCGGTATTCACCTCATCGTCATTAAGAGTGCGCGATGGATGCTGCCAGGTCAAGCCGACTGCGAGGCTTTTTCTATCAGGATCAATGCCTTTACCCTGATACACGTCAAATAGCCTGAGGTCTGTCAGCCATTCGCCTGCATTTTCACGGATTACATCCAGTACAGCCGTGGCTGCAACGTCTTTGTGTGCAATCAGTGCAAGGTCACGACGCACTTCAGGAAAGCGCGATAACTCGTGGAATTTTGGCATTTTGCCCGACGCGACTTCCGCCAGAACCAGTTCGAAGACGAAGACCGGACGGTCGAGACCGAGGGTTTTCGACAATTCAGGATGGATAGCGCCGATGAAGCCGACCAGACGACCGTCACGCTCGATGCGCGCAGTTTGACCCGGGTGCAGCGCTGGGTGCTTGCCCGGCACGAACGTGAAGGAATCCAGTGCACCGGCAAAACCCAGCACCGCTTCGACGTCGGCCTTGACGTCGAAGAAGTCGACGGTATCGCGACCCTGCGCCCAACCTTCAGGCAAACGGCTACCGCAAACGACACCCGCCAACATCGGCTCTTGCTTCAGACCCTCAAGCTGGCCAACGAAACGCAGGCCGCTTTCAAACAGGCGCACGCGATCCTGCTGACGGTTCAGGTTGTACTGAAGCGCCTTGACCAGACCTGGCCACAAGGACGAACGCATCGCAGCCATGTCATTGGAGATTGGATTGGCGAGCAGCAACGGCTCAACACCCGGATTAAACAGTTCGAACTGTTTCGGATCGATGAAGCTGTAGGTAATTGCTTCCTGATAACCACGGGCAACCAGCAGGCGGCGCAGTTCAGGCAGATCGCTACGCGCTTCTGCCTTGGCTTGCGGCGCCAGACGCGCTTGCGGATAACGAACCGGCAAACGGTTGTAGCCGTACAGGCGTGCGAGTTCTTCGATCAGGTCGACTTCCAGGCTGATATCGAAGCGATGGCTTGGCACTTCTACACGCCACTGCCCTGCCCCGTCAGCAGTAATGGACAGGCCCAAAGCGCTGAGCAGACGCTCCACTTCAGCCGAATCCATTTCCATACCCAGCATCTGGGTAATGCGCTGGGCACGCAGGGTGACCGGAGCAATTTTCGGCAGGTGCTGTTCGCTGACGGTCTCGATGACCGGACCCGCTTCACCACCGGTGATTTCCAGCAGCAAGCCAGTCGCGCGCTCCATGGCTTCACGGGCCAGTTGCCAATCCACACCACGTTCATAGCGATGGGATGCATCGGTGTGCAGGCCATAGGAACGGGCTTTGCCCGCTACGGCGATCTGGTCGAAGAAGGCGCTTTCAAGGAACACATCACGTGTGGTCGCGGAAACGCCGCTGTGCTCGCCACCCATGACACCGGCAATTGCCAGCGCGCGGGAATGGTCGGCAATCACCAGCGTATCGCTACGCAGGCTGACTTCCTGACCGTCGAGCAGCACCAGCTTCTCGCCGTCTTCGGCCATGCGCACACGGATGCCGCCGTTGATTTCGGCGAGATCGAAGGCGTGCAACGGCTGACCCAGCTCCAGCATCACGTAGTTGGTGATGTCGACGGCAGCGTCGATGCTGCGCACTTCTGCACGACGCAGACGCTCCACCATCCACAGCGGCGTAGGCCGGGACAGGTCGACGTTACGAATCACACGACCCAGATAACGTGGGCACGCGGCGGGCGCCAGTACTTCTACCGAACGCACTTCGTCGTGCGCGGCAGGAACCGAAGCCACTACCGGACGGGTGACCGGAGCGGCATACAGCGCGCCGACTTCACGAGCCAGACCGGCCAGGGACAGGCAGTCGCCACGGTTCGGGGTCAGGTCGACCTCGATGCTGGCGTCTTCCAGATCCAGATAAACGCGGAAATCCTCACCTACCGGCGCATCGGCCGGCAGCTCCATCAGACCGTCATTACCTTCACCGACCTGCAGCTCGGATTGCGAGCACAGCATGCCGTTGGACTCAACGCCACGCAGCTTGGCCTTCTTGATCTTGAAGTCACCCGGCAGCTCGGCGCCGATCATGGCGAAAGGAATCTTCAGGCCCGGGCGCACGTTTGGCGCACCGCAAACAACCTGGAAGGTTTCCGAACCGTTGCTGACCTGGCACACGCGCAGCTTGTCGGCGTCCGGGTGCTGCTCGGTGCTCAGCACCTCGCCAACTACTACACCATTGAAAACACCGGCGGCCGGCGTAACGCTATCGACCTCAAGACCGGCCATCGACAGACGAGCAACCAGCTCGTCGCGACTTACCTGCGGGCTAACCCAGCCACGCAGCCATTGTTCACTGAATTTCATCCTGCTCTCCTAAGAATTCGTTACGACTAGCGAAATTGCGCGAGGAACCGCAAGTCGTTGTCGAAGAACAGACGCAAGTCGTTCACGCCGTAACGCAGCATGGCCAGACGCTCTACGCCCATGCCGAAGGCAAAGCCCGAGAACTCTTCCGGGTCGATACCGGACATGCGCAACACGTTCGGGTGAACCATGCCGCAGCCCATCACTTCCAGCCAGCCCGTCTGCTTGCAGACGCGGCAGCCTTTACCGCTGCACATCACGCATTCCATGTCGACTTCAGCGGATGGCTCGGTGAACGGGAAGTACGAAGGACGGAAACGCACGGCCAGTTCTTTTTCGAAGAACACCCGCAGGAACTCTTCGATGGTGCCTTTGAGGTCGGCGAAATTGATGTCGCGATCGACCAGCAGGCCTTCGACCTGGTGGAACATCGGCGAGTGGGTGATATCGGAGTCGCTGCGGTATACGCGGCCTGGGCAGACGATGCGGATCGGCGGCTGCTTGGACTCCATGGTGCGGACCTGTACCGGCGAGGTATGGGTGCGCAACAGCATGTTCGCATTGAAATAGAAGGTGTCATGCATCGACCGGGCCGGGTGATGGCCTGGGATGTTGAGCGCTTCGAAGTTGTGATAATCGTCTTCGACCTCAGGGCCTTCGGCGATGCCGTAGCCAATACGGGTGAAGAACTGTTCGACGCGTTCCAGAGTGCGGGTAACCGGATGCAGACCACCGGAGGTCTGACCACGGCCAGGCAGGGTCACGTCAATGGACTCGGCAGAGAGTTTGGCAGCCAGGTCGGCTTCTTCAAACAATGCCTTGCGCGCATTAAGGACCTCTGTGACACGTTCCTTGGCAACGTTGATCAGCGCACCGACCTGCGGACGCTCCTCTGCCGGCAAATTCCCCAGGGTCTTCATCACCTGAGTCAATTCACCCTTCTTGCCAAGGTAGTGAACCCGGATTTGCTCCAGGGCATTGATATCTTCAGCGCTTTGCACAGCCTCTAGTGCTTGAGAGACGAGCGCATCCAGGTTTTCCATGTACAGACTCCAGATACAAAATAGGGGAAGAGCTTGAAGGCTCTTCCCCTATTTATGACGTTTAACACCTGACCCCACAGATGCGAGGCCGGGTGACTGTCGGGGGTACTTAAGCCAAGGTGGCTTTAGCTTTCTCGACAATCGCAGCAAACGCCGCTTTTTCGTTCACTGCCAGATCAGCCAGAACCTTACGGTCGATCTCGATGGACGCTTTTTTCAGGCCGGCGATGAAACGGCTGTAGGACAGACCGTTGATACGAGCACCAGCGTTGATACGAGCGATCCACAGAGCGCGGAACTGACGTTTTTTCTGACGACGGTCACGGTAGGCGTATTGGCCTGCCTTGATTACCGCTTGCTTGGCAACACGGAATACGCGGGAGCGTGCGCCGTAGTAGCCTTTAGCAAGTTTCAGAATTTTTTTGTGACGCTTACGGGCAATGACGCCACGCTTTACACGAGCCATGAGTTACTTCCTCTATTCTTGACTAAAATTAACGAAGGCGCAGCATGCGCTCGACTTTTGCCACGTCAGACGGATGCAGCAAGCTGCTACCGCGCAGTTGACGCTTACGCTTGGTCGACATTTTGGTCAGGATGTGGCTCTTGAAAGCGTGCTTGTGCTTGATACCGTTAGCAGTTTTCAGAAACCGCTTAGCAGCACCACTTTTGGTCTTCATTTTTGGCATGTTCGGATACTCCGCATTCAGTTGATAAACATAATCAGAAGGCCTGCCGTGCCCTGTTGATTACTTCTTCTTTTTCGGGGCGATGACCATGATCAGCTGGCGTCCTTCCATCTTAGGATGCTGTTCGACCGAACCGTACTCGAGCAAGTCACCTTCAACTCGCTTGAGGAGTTCCATCCCCAGCTCCTGGTGGGCCATCTCACGGCCGCGGAATCGCAAGGATACCTTGGCCCTGTCCCCGTCACTCAGGAAACGTACCAGGTTGCGCAGTTTTACCTGGTAATCCCCTTCCTCCGTCCCTGGACGAAACTTGATTTCTTTAACCTGAATCTGCTTCTGGTTTTTCTTGGCCGCAGCAATCTGCTTCTTCTTTTCGAAGATCGATTTGCCGTAGTCCATCAGTTTGCAAACAGGTGGTACTGCATCGGCGGAAATCTCCACCAGATCCAGCTTGGCCTCTTCAGCCTTAAGAAGCGCGTCTTCGATTGACACAATCCCGAGCTGTTCACCTTCAGCCCCAATTAACCGAACCTCGCGTGCCGAGATATTCTCGTTGATCGGGGCTTTCGGTGCAGTTCGTTTATCTTGTCTCATTTCACGCTTAATAATAATTACTCCGAATCTTGGCGACCACGCCGGGAAACCGCTTGGGCGAGGAACTCAGCGAACCGGGCGACGGGCATCGAGCCCAGGTCAGCACCTTCACGAGTACGCACAGCGACAGTCTGCATCTCGACTTCCCGATCTCCGATAACCAAGAGATAAGGAACCTTGAGCAAAGTATGCTCGCGGATTTTAAAGCCGATCTTTTCATTTCTCAAGTCAGACTTGGCACGAAACCCGCTTTCGTTGAGAGTTTTTTCCACTTCGGCGGCAAAATCAGCCTGTTTATCAGTGATATTCATCACCACTGCCTGGGTCGGAGCCAGCCACGCAGGGAACGCACCTTCGTAGTGCTCGATCAGGATTCCGACGAACCGCTCGAAGGACCCCAGGATCGCCCGGTGCAACATCACCGGGTGCTTGCGGCTGTTGTCTTCGGAGACGTATTCGGCTCCCAGACGGACAGGCAGGTTAAAATCGAGCTGCAGGGTACCACATTGCCAGACGCGACCGAGGCAATCTTTCAGCGAGAACTCGATCTTCGGACCGTAGAAAGCCCCCTCGCCCGGTTGCAGATCGTACGGCAGGCCCGCGCTATCAAGGGCTGCGGCCAGTGCAGCTTCGGCGCGATCCCAAAGCTCGTCGGAACCGACGCGTTTTTCCGGACGAGTGGACAGCTTCATCTCGACATCTTTAAAGCCGAAATCGGCGTAGACGTCCATGGTCAGCTTGATAAACGCGGCGGACTCGGCCTGCATCTGCTCTTCGGTGCAGAAGATGTGGGCGTCGTCCTGGGTGAATGCGCGCACGCGCATGATGCCGTGCAAGGCACCCGATGGCTCGTTACGGTGGCATGCACCGAACTCGGCCAGGCGCATCGGCAGCTCGCGGTAGCTTTTCAGGCCCTGGTTGAACACCTGCACGTGGCAAGGGCAGTTCATTGGCTTGATTGCGTAGTCGCGGTTTTCCGACTGCGTGGTGAACATGTTGTCGGCGTAGTTGGCCCAGTGCCCGGATTTCTCCCACAGGCTGCGGTCAACGACTTGCGGCGTCTTGATTTCCAGGTAGCCGTTGTCGCGCTGAACCTTGCGCATGTACTGCTCGAGCACCTGGTACAAAGTCCAGCCGTTCGGGTGCCAGAACACCATGCCCGGCGACTCTTCCTGGGTGTGGAACAGGCCCAGGCGCTTGCCGATCTTGCGGTGGTCGCGCTTTTCGGCTTCTTCAATGCGCTGGATGTAAGCCGCCAGTTGCTTCTTGTCCGCCCATGCGGTGCCGTAGACGCGCTGCAGTTGCTCGTTCTTGGCATCGCCGCGCCAGTAGGCGCCGGACAGCTTGGTCAGCTTGAAGGATTTCAGGAAGCGGGTGTTCGGCACGTGCGGACCGCGGCACATGTCGACGTATTCTTCGTGATAGTACAGGCCCATGGCCTGCTCGTTCGGCATGTCTTCGACGAGGCGCAGCTTGTAGTCTTCGCCACGGGCCTTGAACACTTCGATCACTTCGGCGCGCGGAGTGACTTTCTTGATCACGTCGTAATCTTTCTCGATCAGCTGCTGCATGCGCTGTTCGATGGCCGCCAGGTCGTCCGGAGTGAAAGGACGCTCGAAGGCGATGTCGTAATAGAAACCTTCGTCGATGACCGGGCCGATGACCATTTTGGCGGTCGGATACAGCTGCTTGACCGCGTGGCCAACCAGGTGGGCGCAAGAGTGGCGAATGATCTCCAGCCCCTCTTCATCCTTTGGCGTGATGATTTGCAGCGACGCGTCGCTGTCGATGATGTCGCTGGCGTCGACCAGCTTGCCATCGACCTTGCCGGCAACGGTGGCCTTGGCCAGGCCAGCACCAATGGATGCGGCGACCTCGGCTACGGAAACCGGGTGATCGAATGAACGTTGACTGCCGTCGGGAAGAGTAATAGTTGGCATGGCGCCTCCTCTCCTAGTGGTGACCCCTACCAAAGGTCACGTGGGTTGGGATGAGCCAGTACAAGATCCGGTCCAGGCCATTCAATGACGAACGCCTGCCTTACAGCGGCAGGAGCCTTGCGGCCAACCGGAAAACCGAACCAGAGTGACTGGGATTCAAATCAGGGTTAATCGAGCATCTGCCGCTACCGGGACTGAAGGGTGCCTGCAAACGCCCGAGCGGGGCATGCTAGCACAGATGAACGGTGGTAGCTGCGCAGAGGCTTTCCAACGCGGCAAATCAGGCGTTTTTATGCCAGAGTGATGAACTTGAGCCGCGCGTTAGCGCTCAGATAACAAGACATTGACCTCAAAGGAGCATCTTGGCATGCATCTGAATCGTATATTCGCTGTAGTCGCACCAATCGTTCTGCTGCTGCCGCTGGCCGCCCACGCCGAATGGCCAAAAGGTGAGCGCGAGAAGTACATGTCTCAGTGCGTTCCTGCGGCCGCGCAACAAATCGGTGAAGCTGCGGCCAAATCCCACTGCGCTTGTGGTGCTGATGCGATCAAGTCGTTCCCGGCCAGCGACATTCAGGCATTGATGGATAACAAAGCCAGTGACGCCCTGAAACAGAAAGCCTTTAGCCAAATTGCAGCCTGCAAGGCTGAGAACAAAGCCAAAAAATAAGCACAGATCTGCGTTCTGAAACCCTGTTTTACTGGCAAAAAGTCCCCAAAACAGGCCATTCCGTACAAATTATGCAGGTTTTACAGCTTTTTTTATCGTCTTTACTTTCGGCTAGAAGCCTTATAAAACGGGGCCTCCAGCCATTTCAAGACATAAAGAAACCACGACTGATCGGCAAACAGCTCGCCCGGGGGGCTCCCAAACCGAACATTTCGACTATGATACTCGGGTGTGCCCAGTTGGCCTGAGCAGCACAGTACTACTGAAAATATATGTTTCTTGGAGATACACCATGTCTAATCGCCAAACCGGCACCGTTAAATGGTTCAACGATGAAAAAGGCTTCGGCTTCATCACTCCTCAAGGTGGCGGTGACGACCTGTTCGTACACTTCAAAGCTATCGAAAGCGACGGTTTCAAAAGCCTGAAAGAAGGCCAGACTGTTTCCTTCGTGGCTGAGAAAGGCCAAAAGGGTATGCAAGCTGCTCAAGTTCGCCCAGAGTAATTTCCAGGCGCACTAGAAAAACCCCGTCCATGTGACGGGGTTTTTTATGGGTGAAACAAAAAAGCTGAGGATCAGCCGCAGTTGACCCGGGTGACCACCCTGCTGGCATCGGTGTTCAGGTTCAGGCGATCGGAACGGTACTCCAGCGTCACCATATCGGTTGGCAGCAGGAACCGCGCGCTTTGCGCTCCAGCGCGGGTACGCGCCTGCTCAAGCAGTTGCGGCGATGCCTGTTTGCCGATGGCGAACTCGGCAGCCTTCGCTTCACAGCGGCTGTGACCCGTGTCAGTCGTCGCAACATCAACTGTTGCCGACTCCGTAGAGGTAGTGCTGCAACCGGCCAGCGTGGCAACGGCCAGCAAAGTACCCAATGACGCGAGCTTCCAAGGCATGAAGCCTCCTTATTTCAATGATTGAGCTGAGATCGTGCGACAACCAGACTGGCATTTGGTTTCACAGGCAGGCAGTGCCAGCACCCTGCCCGCATTCCGGACGAGCCGCGATTTTGCCTGAGCATCGCCCTCCCCTTAACCACTCAATCGTGACTGAATATGAACGACGCTCAATAGATGTCGATATAGTCGTAAGGCGGATTGGGCCAGTTCTCTTTCAAGGCATTGAAGATTTGCATGACCCAGACCTCATCGCTGGCCGCGACCCGCCCGACATAACCGGAGCCCTTGGCCCAGGTTTCAAGTCGAAACAGCAAGCCGTCGATATCGGTACCGCCCACGACACCCGAGGAGATATAGGCAATGCCTCCTTTAGTGACCCGCAACTGGGTGTGCTCATCGTCACTGGCGCTGGCCAGCAACTGACGCACCGCCTCAAGGGTCAGGCCATCCGGGGAGTTCAAATCGATCTGCACTGCGCACTCCTTGAATATTCGTCAGAGACCAAGTGTCGCACAGCACTCCTTTCACGCCTAAGTCGACGTGTCAAAAGCCCCGCAAAATGGTTAACTCGGCACTCAGACTTCCCCGACTTGACGAGTGCCATCATGACCACCGTAAGCATCGACGCTGACATCAAGGCCAAGTGGCAAGACGGCCACAGCTCCTACAGTCCAGGCAGCACGGAAGAGCTCGCCATTATCGGTATCGACCTTCTGGTCAGGGACCTTGGAACCGAAGCCGCCCAATCGTTCATCGAGCAGATTTTCGAGAAACATCTGTCGGACCAAAAGGCCGAAGCGGTCAGCGGGCGGGAGTGAAACACCTACGGGAGATGATGCTTACTTCAGGCGAGCCAGGCGCTCGGTCAGCAGATCGAAGAAGCCCTGGGCATCGCCGCTTTCGACCCAGAAGGCATTCTTTGGCGCTTTCAAGCCGTCATGCCAGTCGACAATGGTCTGCCCAAAGGTCGGGCCTTCGCGGCTGTCGACAACCACATTGACCGAACGACCGCTGAACAATTGCGGCTTGAGCAGGTAAGCGACAACCGTGGCGTCATGCACCGGGCCGCCCGGAATGCCGTAGTGTTCCATGTCGCCTTTGATGTATTCATTGAGAATATCGCCCACCAATCGGCTGGCGTTGTTGTTCAGCGCGGCAATCTGTTTCAGGCGCGCTTCGCTGGTAAGGATCTTGTGGGTCACATCCAGCGGCAGGTAGGTCAGCTTCACGCCACTGTTGAGTACCACTTCGGCCGCCTGCGGATCGGCGAACAGGTTGAACTCGGCCACCGGCGTGATGTTGCCGCCATTGAAGTGCGCACCGCCCATGACCACCACTTCCCTGATGCCCTGAACGATCTCCGGCTCCTGGATCAGCGCCAGGGCCAGGTTGGTCTGCGGGCCAAGCATGGCGATGGTGATGCTGTGGGGTTTAGCAGATTTCAGGGTTTCGATCAGATAAGTGATGGCGCTGCCCTTGGCCAGGCCTTGCCTGGGCTCATGCACGGCAATGCCCGGCAACCCTTCCTTGCCATGAATGTCCTCAGCGTAGATGGGAGTACGCATCAAGGGCCTCGGCGCCCCCGCATAGACCGGAACCTCTTCGCGCCCCGCCCATTCCCGGGCCAATCGCGCATTGCGCGAGGTCTTGTCCAGGCGAACATTGCCCGCAACGGTGGTCAATGCCCGGACATTCAGTTCGTCGGGCGATGCCAGGGCGAACAACAGGGCAACGACATCGTCAGCCCCTGGATCGGTGTCGATGATCAAGTCGATTTTTTCCGCCGCCTGGGCGTTCGTTGCGGTAATCAGGGACAAAAGCAGCAGACTCCGGAGCAGTGGGTGCAGTTTCTGAGCATAGCGATATGTGGCGCACTCCTTGTACCGGGGAAATCAAAACGCGGACAGCCAGTCAAAACGTTACACCGGCGACCAGCACAATGTTGCAGTACGGCTGGCACTCGCCTGTACGAACAATCGCTCTCGCTTGTCGGCTCAGGGCCTTGAATTGTTCATGGGTGAGCACCTCACGCCGACCCAACGCGTCTGCGCCGTCCAGCTCATCCAGCGTAACCAGGGCCGACGGCTTTTTATCGAAGATTTCCTGAGCCAGCACATGGCTTTCGACCTGCATTTCACTGAGCACCACCTTCAAGGTGCTGACAAAATCCGGAATGCCATGGGTCAAGGCCAGGTCGATCAATTCAACACCCGGCGGAACCGGCAAACCGGCGTCCCCGATGACGACCATGTCGCCATGCCCCAATGAGGCGATCAGCCGCGACAGTGCAATATTGAGCAGTGGTGTCTTTTTCATGGTGTGTTAAACGCCTGTACATCGCTCAAGACAGGAATTGAAGGTTGCGCACCCGCACGGGTAACCGACAGCGCCGCAGCCACCTGCCCGAAGCGGATCGCCTGCACCTCATCTTGACCCGCGGCCAGCGCCGCAGCGAAACCGCCCACAAACGTATCGCCGGCCGCCGTGGTATCGACAGCCTTTACGACGGGTGCGGGGAAATGTTCGAAGCGTTGGCCATCGGCAAACAGCGAGCCTTGCACGCCGAGTGTGATGATCACCTTGCCGGCACCCATGGCAATCAGACGGGTCGCCGCGGCTTGTGCGGTTTCCAGAGAGCCCACCGACAGACCGCTCAGGGCCGATGCTTCGCTCTCGTTGGGAATCAGGTAATCGATAGACGCATACCAGTCCGATGGCAGCGGACGGCTGACCGGTGCCGGATTGAGGATGACCGTCTTGCCCAGTTCACGGCCGCGCTTGAGCGCATGGCCAACAGAGGCATCGGGCACTTCCAGCTGACAGATGAGCACGTCCGCCGCTTGTATCACCGAGTCAAAACGGTCAATGGCTTCAGCGCTCAATGCACCATTGGCACCGGGGACGATCACGATCGTGTTCTGACTGTTGTCGTCGACCACAATCAACGCCACGCCGCTGGAACCGTCAACGGTGCTGACTGCCTGACAATCGATCTGCTCGGCCAGCAGCGCCCCGCGCAGTGCCTCACCATAAGCGTCATTGCCCACGCACCCGATCATCGACACCTGTGCTCCCAGCCGCGCCGCAGCCACGGCCTGATTGGCGCCCTTGCCACCGGAGACGGTGGCAAACGATTCGCCAATCAACGTTTCACCGCCCTTGGGCAAGCGCGGCGCCCGGGTCACCAGGTCCATATTCAAACTGCCTATCACCACTACTTTTGCTGGCATACATTGCTACTCATCGATTCTGTTTCGGCGGCGCTGTTGGTTCAGCGGCTTTCTGTTTTCAACGGCTCTCTGTTTTTCAACGGAATTGGGCAAACACGCCGGCCAGCGGCGCCGTCGATTCACGTATGACGATACTCGGCGTCACGATCCGCTGATCGGTCATCAGGTCTGGCGTGGCGATCCGTCGTAAAAGCACTTCGGCGGCCATTTCGCCGAGTTGCAGGATCGATTGCCCGACCGTGGTCAACGACGGATAGACATACCGACTCATCTGGATATCGTCGAAGCCGATCACCGACAACTCGCTCGGTACGCGAATATTGCGCTCGGCAGCGGCCCGTAGCACGCCGATGCCGATCATGTCGTTGGCCGCAAAAATGGCGCTAGGCGGATTGCTTTCCAGCAAAATCGCGGCGGCGCTGTAACCGCCGGTGCTGGTGAAATCGCTTTCCAGCATGCGCTCGGGAGAGACTTCGACACCCGCCTCTTTCAAGGCCCGGCGATAACCCGCCAAACGCATCTGCGCCACACTGGTGTTTTCCGGCCCGCTGATCGTGGCGATATCCCGGTGCCCCAACTCCAACAGGTGCCGGGTCGCCAGATACGCGCCGTATTCATGGTCGATGCGCACCAGGTCCGCATCGACACCTTCCAGTCCACGGTCGACGATGACCATGGGGGTGCGGACGCCTTTCAGGCCTTGTACCAGGCCACTGTCGCCGCCGGCCGAGGCGACAATCAGGCCGTCGATGCGTTTTTCCAGCAGCACACGCAGGTAGCTGCGCTGCTTGTCCGGATTGTCGTCGGAGTTGCACAGGATGACGCAGTAACCGTTTCGCTCGCAGTAATCCTCGATACCCCGGGCCAGTTCGGCGAAATACGGGTTGAGGCTGTTGGGCACCAACAGGCCGATGGTCGCCGTGGTCTTGGCCTTGAGCGAACGGGCCACGGCGCTGGGGACGTAGTCGAGGGTCTGGATTGCAGCCTCGACCTTGATCCGGACTTCTTCACTGACCGGGCGGGTCCTGTTCACCACATGGGAAACCGTGGTGTAGGAAATGCCGGCAAGGGCTGCCACATCTTTGATAGTCGCCATGACTCAGGTCCGCCGGCTTGCGCGTTGACTGCGATAGGTGTCCAGCACCACCGCCACCACGATCACCGCGCCGGTAATGATGCGTTTGGTTGGCTCGGTTGCGCCGATCTGCGCCAGCCCCGCGGCCAGTACGGAAATGATCAGGACGCCAAAGAACGTGCTGATCACCGAGCCACGCCCGCCCATCAGGCTGGTCCCGCCGATCACGACAGCTGCGATCACCTGCAACTCAAGACCGGAACCGGCATTCGGGTCCGCAGCTTCCAGGCGAGAAATCTGGAACAACGCGGCAATACCGGCGAGCAATCCCATCAGGCTGAAGACCAGGATTTTGTAAGGCTTCGGATTGATCCCCGCGAGCCGCACGGCCTCTTCGTTGGTGCCGATACCGATCAGGTAGCGCCCGAACACCGTGCGGGTCAACACGGCCTGGGCGATGAAAATGATCAGCAACGCAATGATGAACGACGGTGAAATGCCGAAGGCAATCGGGTTGGATAACCAGGCGAACGCATCGCCGATATAGGCCGTGCGCGAACCGGTCATCTGGTACGCCACCCCGCGAGCCATTTCCAGCACACCCAGGGACACGATGAACGACGGTATCCGCCACGCCACCGTGATCGAGCCGGTGATGGTACCAGCGAGCGCCGCAATGGCCATGCCGAGCAGCGCCGCCGGCAGCACGCCCCAGCCCCAGCCAAGAATCGCCACGCTCACGGTCGAGGCTGCCAGCGCCAGCACCGAGCCTACCGACAGGTCGATGCCACCAATGATCAACACAAAGGTCATGCCGACTGCCAGCACCATCAGGTCCGGAATCTGGTTGGCCAGGGTGCTGAAAGTATCGTAGGACAGGAAATGACTGCTCAGCATCGAGAACAGCACGATCATCGCCGACAATGCACCTGCCAGGCCCAGATAGGTACCCAGGCCGTAGAAGTTGCCACTGCGAGTGCCGGCGAAAGAAGCGGTTTTCATGGAAGATCCCTAGGCGCGGCTTCAAAGAGCTGCGCATCACGTTTTTGGTAGCCGGCGAAAGCAGCGGCGAGCAACTCATCCTGGGTCCAGCTGTCGCGATCGAATGTATCGATCAGACGCCCCGCCGACAGCACACCGATCCGGTCACAGATCAGCATCAGCTCGCGCAAGTCGCTGGAAACCACCACCAGCGCCTTGCCTTTGCGGGTCAACTCACCGAGCAGGTTGTAGATATCGAACTTGGCGCCGACGTCGATGCCGCGCGTCGGCTCGTCGAACAGCAGTACCGAGCAATCGCGCTCCAGCCAGCGCCCAATGACAACTTTCTGCTGATTGCCGCCGGACAGCTCGGACACCAACTGTGCCGGGCCGGAACTGCGGATTCGCATGGCGTCGATCTGACGCTGGGCCAGGGCGTTCTCGTTATCATTGTCGACAAGGCCAGCACTGGAGATGCCGGGCATGTTGCCCAAGGCGATATTGGCGCCGATCGACTGCGTCATTAAAAGGCCTTCGCCCTTGCGATCTTCAGTGATCAACGCGATGCCATGACCCACCGCATCCACCGGCGAACGGATGCTGACGACCCGCGCCGGCGACCCCAGGGCAATCGTGCCGCTGTCAGCGATATCAGCTCCGAAAATCAGACGCAGCAACTCGGTGCGCCCCGCGCCGATCAAACCGGAAATCCCGAAAATCTCGCCGGCACGGACTTCGAACGACACGTCGCGCACCTTGTCGGAACGGCTCAGGCCCTTGACCGTCAATACCGGAGCGCCAATCTTGCGCGCCCCCATATCGATGTGTTCGCCGAGCTCGCGCCCGACCATCAAGGTGACCAGTTGCTCGCTGTTGTAGTTGGCCATCGGCTCGACACAGACCAGGTTGCCATCGCGCAGCACGGCAATGCGCTGCGCGACCCGCGCCAGCTCTTCGAGGCGATGAGAGATATAGATGATCGATACGCCGCGAGCCTGCAGACGGATGATCTGCTCGAACAGCATTTCGACTTCGCGTGCAGTAAGCATCGCGGTCGGCTCATCGAGAATCAGCACATGACAATCGCCGATAAGGTTGCGGGCGATCTCCACCATTTGCTGATGGCCGATGCCCAGTTCGCCGACCAGGGTATCCGGGTCAATGGCGTCGAGCCCGACCTGAGCCATGGCCTCGATGGCAGCCTTGCGCAACTGCTTGCGATTGATCCAGCCGCCGTTGTTGGGCAAGTTGTGAAGAAACAGGTTTTCCGCCACCGACAAGGTCGGCAACAGATTGAGCTCCTGCATGACCATGCGGATACCCAGCGCTTCAGCCTGAGCCCGGCTTCCGGGACGATAGTCCTGCCCCTGAAACTGCATCTGACCGGTGGTTGGCGTCACCAGTCCGCCAATGATTTTGGAAAGCGTGCTTTTGCCTGCCCCGTTCTCGCCGGTCAGCGCCAGCACTTCACCGCGCATGAGCGTCAGGTCGATGCCGGTCAACACCGGTTGGGCGTAGGTCTTGCCGATACCACCGACCGAGAGGACAGCGTTCGGGACGGAAACTGACATAAAAACTCTCCATGCGCCCGTCCGGCTGGACGAGCGCCGCTGTGTCGCCAGGGGCTACTTGGTGACCAGTTCTACCGGTGTTTCGATCACGCCATTGGCGCCGCCGTCGACCTTTTCACCCTTGAGAATTTTCAACGCAGTCTCGATGCCGAACACCGCCTGCCTGGCCGCGAACTGGTCCGCCGTGGCCAGCACGCGACCATCCTTGAGCATTGGCTGGATGGCATTGATGTTGTCGTAGCCAACCACTTGTACCTTGCCGGCCTTGCCCGCGGCGCGCACGGCAGACACCGCGCCGACCGCCATGCTGTCGTTGCCGGCCAACAGGGCCTTGGTTTGCGGGTATTCACTGAGAATCGACGCGGCTACCTTGTTGCCTTTATCGATCTCCCAGTCACCGGATTGCAGGGACACGACCTTGATCTGCGCCGCCTCCATCGCATCCTTGAAACCCGCAGTCCGCTGCTGCGCATTGGTGGTGGTGGACACACCTTCGATGATGCCGACTTCGTCACCGGCCTTCAGCTGCCTGGCCAGGTAGTCGCCCACCAGCCGTGCGCCCTTGCGGTTGTCCGGGCCTACGAACGGAACATCGATGTTTTTGCTTTTGACGACGGCGGGGTCCAGCTGGTTATCGATGTTGATCACGGTGATACCGGCATCGATGGCTTTCTTGATCACCGGAACCATCGCTTTGGAGTCCGCCGGCGCAATCACCAGTGCATTGACCTTGGCCAGGATCATCTGCTCGACGATGCGCGTCTGGCCCGCGGTGTCGGTTTCATCCTTGATGCCGTTGGAGATGAGGTCGAATTCGCCGGAGTGATCTTTCTGGTAGGCCTTGGCGCCGTCTTCCATTGTCAGGAAGAACTCGTTGGCCAGGGATTTCATGACCAGCGCGACTTTGGGTTTGTCAGTGGATTCAGCAAAGGCCGAAGAGACAGGCAGTGCAGCGGATGCGGCAGCCAGCATAGCGACAGCGAGAAGACGTCCAGCGAATGGCAGCTTCATGGGTTCACTCCGATCTTATGATTATTGTGAGCAACGCTTGCGCTGACGTAAGCTTCACGGCCCTGCGATGAAGAGTCATCACTGGAGCCGCGCAAACGTTTGCGAGAGCCAAACTATGCGAATCCTGCCGGTATTTGTCAACGACAGGAAAAGTGCTTTCACGGATGATCAGCGAAAAACGGCATTCAGCTCATGCCGTGGTGTTGACCACCGATCCGGTGCCAGAACCCTTGGTCAGCTCTTTGATCAGACTCGCGCTCACTTGCAGGATGGCGCCGTTGGTTTCGGCAACCTGCCCCTGAATGGCCGCTATCGCGGTGGTCTTGGCTTCCGGAGTCGGATAGGACGCCGCCTGGGCTTGCGCCAGTTGCTGCTGTTGCTCGCGCAATTGCTGTTGCAGCTCCTTCAGACGCTTGAGCAAGACCTTCACCGTTACGCTGGTGTTATCGCCAGTTTCCGATTTGGCCTGTGCGCCGGCACTTTCTCCCAGTCCTGCCGGGCCCGTTTTGACCTGGGTACCGTCGCTTTCCTTTGCACCCGGCGCTTGAGTGGCCGCATCAGTTGTCTCGTCACCTAAAGCACGAAGGGTAGTGGCCGATTTACCACCGATGGTGATGCTGAAGGCGTTTGGAATACCAACGGATAACGACATGTGAACTCCTGAAGAAACAGATCCCTTGAAGGAGCATCGACCGACGCGCGCGTTTCTTTAGTCATTACTGATGATTTGACCCGTTGAAATCTTAAACATGACTGCAATCCGTTTCGGAGAGCCGAACGCGAAAGTTAAACATGTTCGGCAATCCGGACGCCCGGACCTGAAACCATTCCGGACACAAACAGCAATACCGTTACAAATCATTAAGTTAAGCGTGTTTTTCGATTCAAGGTGTTACTGGTACGGATCCTGCTCTTCCCCTTGCACCCCCAGCGTTCAGATTCGCCTGGGGCGTATCTAGATGAACTTGCATCAGCACCGTCTCACAACTAGAAGAGAAAAATAATGACATCTGCACTCAAGACCTTTATTCCGGGCGCCTTGGCCCTCCTGCTGCTTCTGCCCACCGCCCTTCAGGCCAAAGAAGCCGAAACCCAACAGAAACTGGCCAACGTGGTGATTTTGGCCACCGGCGGCACCATTGCCGGCGCGGGTGCCAGCGCCGCCAACAGCGCGACCTATCAAGCGGCGAAAGTCGGCATTGAACAGTTGATCGCCGGCGTTCCTGAACTGAGCCAATTGGCTAACGTTCGCGGCGAACAGGTCATGCAAATCGCTTCCGAAAGCATCACCAACGAAAACCTGCTGCAACTGGGTCGCCGCGTAGCTGAGCTGGCCGACAGCAAAGACGTTGATGGCATCGTGATCACCCACGGCACCGACACCCTGGAAGAAACGGCGTACTTCCTGAACCTGGTGGAAAAAACCGAAAAGCCGATCATCGTCGTGGGCTCCATGCGCCCAGGCACCGCGATGTCTGCCGATGGCATGCTGAACCTGTACAACGCGGTGGCCGTGGCCAGCAGCAAAGATGCGCGGGGCAAAGGTGTGCTGGTGACCATGAACGATGAAATCCAGTCGGGTCGCGACGTCAGTAAAATGATCAACATCAAGACCGAAGCGTTTAAAAGTGCCTGGGGTCCGCTGGGCATGGTAGTGGAAGGCAAATCCTACTGGTTCCGCTTGCCAGCCAAGCGCCACACCATGGATTCCGAATTCGATATCAAGACCATCAAGAACCTGCCTGACGTCGAAATTGCCTATTCCTATGGCAACGTCAGCGATACCGCCTACAAGGCGCTCGCTCAATCTGGCGCCAAAGCCATCATCCACGCCGGCACCGGCAATGGCTCGGTATCGTCGCGGGTGGTCCCCACCCTGCAAGCCCTGCGCAAGGACGGCGTGCAGATCATTCGCTCCTCCCATGTCAATGCCGGCGGCTTTGTATTGCGCAACGCCGAACAGCCTGACGATAAATACGACTGGGTCGTGGCCCACGATCTGAACCCGCAAAAGGCCCGGATCCTGGCGATGGTCGCGCTGACCAAAACCAACGACAGCAAAGAGCTGCAACGGATGTTCTGGGAATACTGATTCGCCATCGCCCGACCGGATCCGGTCGGGCACCCCGGCGCCATTCGCCAGCCTTGGCGATTGGCTGCCGCTGGATCTGACAAAAAAACTCACTTCGCCTTACGCCAAATGGAACAAACCGCTGTCAGAGGATTTTCTTGATTTTTAAGCAGTTGCGAAATGGCCTACAGTTAAATACTGTATGCACGTACAGCTTAATAAGGATAATTCCGTGGACACCACCTCTGCCTCTCCTGACACCTATGTACGCATGGGCCTGCGCGTTCAGAAAATCATCAACTCTCCCACCGCACAAAAGGCCAGGGCAGCGCTGATCTTCCGCCTGCCTGACGAGCCGGTGGATGAATGGGAACGCTTGCTGGAAGAAATCGACGAGAACGACAACGTCACCCTCGCCTATCGCGACGATGGCGGCGTGCAGATTTTCTGGGTTTTGCCGAAGGAAGATTGAGTCGATGAGTGTCCGCTGGCTTGCTTTGTTGTTCCTGTTTTTTGTCGTGGGCGCGCAAGCCGACGCTCCGCGCACCTTCACCGAAGCGAAAAAGGTGGCGTGGAAACTCTACGCTCCCCAATCCACCGAGTTTTACTGTGGCTGCAAGTACACCGGCAACCGGGTGAACCTTGCCGCTTGCGGTTATGTGCCACGCAAGAATGCCAAACGCGCAGCCCGCATCGAGTGGGAGCATATTGTTCCGGCCTGGCAAATCGGTCATCAACGCCAGTGCTGGCAAGAGGGCGGCCGCAAGAACTGCACCCGCTACGATCCGGTTTACCAGAAGGCCGAAGCTGATTTGCACAACCTGGTGCCCAGCATTGGCGAGGTCAATGGCGATCGCAGCAACTTCAGCTTTGGCTGGCTGCCCGAGCAGTCGGGGCAATATGGTTCGTGCCTGACCCAGATCGACTTCAAGGCCAGGAAAGTCATGCCCCGCCCTTCCATTCGCGGCATGATCGCACGGACCTACTTCTACATGAGCAAGCAGTATGGTTTGCGCCTGTCGAAACAGGATCGGCAACTGTACGAAGCCTGGGACAAAACCTATCCGGTACAGGCCTGGGAGCGGCAACGCAACCAGAGCGTGGGGTGCGTCATGGGGCGTGGCAACGAGTTCGTCGGCCCGGTAGACATGAAGGCCTGCGGCTGAACCCAGGCAACACCTGAAACAAAAAAAGGCTTCGGAGCTAAACAACCGAGGCCTTTTTTGTTTGTCTGTCGCTACAGAATGTTATTGAGCGGCCGGACGCTCAAGCACCAGCAATTCGATGTTCTGTTTCTTCGCGCGAGTGAGCGCTGCACGGACTTCATCCTGCTTGGCTTCGGCCTCGGCTTTGGAATTGAACGGCCCCATCAGGATTCGCGTATTGCCATTTTCCTTGACGACGCTGGACATGAAACTGTGCTCGATCAGCCAGCCACTCAAATCGCTGACTGCCTGAGGGGTTTCACCTCGCACTTCAAGATCCCATTGCGGGCCAGACACTGGCGCGGGCATGGCGGCCATAGCCGGTTTAGGCTTCGGTGCATCCACACTGCTACCCTCACCACATCCCGCCAGTGCCAATATCGCGATTACCAGAACCATTTTGCGCACGGCGCTTCCCTCTAAATGCATAAAGCGGCGATTTTAACATCCATGAATACTTCACGAGTGCCGTAAAATGGGCTCAAAACAAGGAGAATGATGGTTGCGGCCTCTGTATAGTTACGCCTTGGGAATTAATGCCACATCTGCGCGTCAGAAAGAGGCACCCAAACCGTGAGACTTCGCACTAATCTATACATACCACCGACCTCTGCACTGTCCGAATCAGGTGCCCCACATAGCAATCAAGGAGAAGACCATGCTGATACTCACCCGCAAAGTCGGTGAAAGCATAAACATTGGTGATGACATTACGATCACCATCCTGGGCGTAAGCGGCCAGCAAGTCAGGATCGGCATCAACGCTCCGAAGGACGTTGCAGTGCATCGTGAAGAAATTTATCAGCGCATTCAGGCCGGCCTGACCGCCCCGGAAAAGCCGCAATCCTGAATTCTGTTGCAGTCAGTAGCCAGCCCGTTCAGTCCGGAATCACGGCTGGCTAAAGATTCAGCATCGCATCGCGTCCGCCTGCTTTCCCACACCAGCCCCCAAGGGTCGATACTAGCGACAAGCTCAACGCTCTGGCTGTCGGACTTTTCTGGTTTACCCCAAGGAAGGTCGCGCTCACTTCGTAGTTAACCAGTCATCACCCCACGCGCCATGCCAGTCGCCGCCACCACCATCAGCAGCACCAGCAGCGCTTCGATATGACTGATCCGTGCAAACAGCTTCGCACGGCCTGTATCGATCGCCTCTTTACGGGCAAGCGCTATCCGCCATTTGATCAGCGTCACCATTGGCGCAATCTCCAGCAGCAAGATCAGGACGAACAGCGTCATCTTCAGATGAAACAGCGGCTGATGCAGGTAATAGTCCGTGCCTTTCTCGTACCCGCCAAAGGCTCGCATCCCCCCGCTGATCAGTAAGACGACAGCTGAAATACCCCAGATATTGTCCGCCATCAGAACACTGCGCACTTCTGCTGCTCCATCGGCCAAACGCCGAAAAGCGCTGCCTCGAACCAACACCGCCCAAAACCCCAAGGCAACTGCCAGAAGATGAACCGCCGCTAGTAACCAGTGAGTCAGCATCGAGAAACTCCTGCCGGGTCGAAGTTGTATGAGCCTGTCAGTAGTAGCCCATGAAATGGCTGCTTGCACGGCATCTGCTGACAATGCCCGGAACACAATATGACAGACCAACTAGACTCCACTGCGCTGGTATTGAGCGTCCATGACATTACCAGCCACAACAGCAACTCACTCTCACCGCATTGAACTGAGTAAACAAAATCATGTGTGAATCATGTGATTCAAGCTCTGCTTCAAACACAACAGGCCGTCGTCGTTTTCTTCAATTTGCCGGATTGAGCGCAGGCGCCCTGCTGCTGACCGGCACACTGCCCGGCCAGATCATCCAGGCAGCCGAAAAAGCGTCAGCCCCACCAAAACCTCAAAACGTAATCAGTCCCGATATGGCGTTGAAAAGACTGATGGAGGGCAATGAACGATATATAAGCGGTACTTCCACGACACACGACTTCAAAGCTGAGCGAGAGGCCCTGGTGTCCGGTCAAAATCCGTTCGTGGCAGTACTGAGCTGCTCTGACTCGCGGATCGCCCCGGAATATGCGTTTGATACCGCGCGAGGCGATCTTTTCTCCATCCGTGTCGCGGGCAACTTCGTGACCCCGGAAGGCTTGGCCAGCCTTGAATACGGGGTTGCCGTACTGGGCGCACCGCTGATTCTCGTACTCGGTCATGAGAGCTGTGGCGCCATCGAGGCAGGCATCAAGGCCGTCAAGGATCAGACGATTTTCCCCGGCCATATCCCGAAACTGACTGACGCACTCAAGTCGGCAATCGAGACAGTACTGAAGCAACCCGGGAGCTTGATGGAAAACGCCACCGTGCAGAACGTCAAAAATTCTGTCAACAGCCTGAAACAGGCCTCACCATTGCTGACCGATGCGCAGAGCAAGGGCATGTTGAAGATCGTGGGAGGCATTTATCGCCTGGCAAGCGGCAAGGTAGAGCTGATCGCCTGAACCTCAATACGCACATCGCCCGCATCGGAGCACAACCCCGCATGCAAAGAGCCCAGCGCGGTGGCTGGGCTCTGTTTATCTTCGGTTTTCCATCATTTTGTCAGCAAGGGTTTTGGCCCTCTCGATCAACAGGTTTTGCCTGTCTTCGTGGGTAGCCCCGCCAACAACCGGGGCAGTCAAATTGCTTTCGGCAATCAATGCAGCGCAGAAGTATTGATCCCAAACAGTCTTGTCCACAGATGCCTGCTTGATGATTTGATCGGCGTTCATAAGCGGCTCCTTTCAATGAGGCAGCACTACTAGTTTACGCCGGAATGACAAAGAAACCGGGCTATCACCCACAGCGGCCCGCCATTCGTCGCCTGCGAAAATCCAAGGAAGAAATCACTCGCATCCGTGGCTTGAGGATTGCAAAGTACGCGCGTAGCAGCGCCGGAACGACATAACTCTGACGCCGCAGCCATTCAATCAATGCTTAAGGACTCCAGCGATACGCTTGGTCAGTCACCGGGAGATGTAACGTGTCAACGCTCAACGAAATCGCAATGAACCACGCGAGAATGGCCAAGGAAAAAGCAGCAGAGTCGACCGAACTGAGCGAGCGACACCTCCAGATTGTAGGAAGCTTCGAGGTACCGTCCATTGATGCGCACCAGAACATTCCACTGCACCTGATCGCTGGAGCGCAGGATGGCCACCATGGCCTTGCGGCGACCTTTGCCCTCTGACGCCTATTGAGGCAGGCGACGATCTGAGCGATTTACTCGGCAACCCCTGGTTGTCCCGCATTCGTTCAGCAATCGTCGCGCCTTGATGGCCCGAGCAACCTCGAACTCCACCCTTTGAGCGCCATACAACGTCTCAGAACCATCCCCCCGAATACTCCCACCATGCGCATACAGGTCTTGCCCTCGGTCATTGGCATCGCCTCCCCGAAGCGTGAATCACACCATAGACTCAACAAACAACACGCAGTTACTTGTGGATTGAAAATCCATAGACAAAACATAACTCCACAGCCAGCCCCCCCTACTACAGCAGGCGCTGTCTGTAGCAGTGAGCATCTTCAGATAAATCAAAGTGCGTTATGCGAACTCATGTTTTGAGCAAACGCTAATGCCTGATTAGTAGTTAGTTGACCAACTCACTCATCCGACTTGACGAATGGAGATGCATGCTCATGAAAACCCTACTAACGAGAGCCGTTGGCTGCACGATGATGCTTGAACTACGCGATCATGTACGATTACGCCGCAGACAAAAACACCGAACAGTGATACGCCCTATTCCATGTTATTTATGGACTTGCGTGCGGAGCCAATCGTGCTATCGGTGCCGGCGGTACAGAAACCGCGCTACTACTCGGTGCAACTCATCGACGGTAACACCCGCAACTACGGTTACATCGGCAGGCGCGCCCCCGGCAGGCATCAAGAAGGTGTTTCGCTCCGGCACGCAATTCCCTTTCGCGCTCTTTCGCACCCAGATCTTCAACCCGACTGACCTGCCGAAGGTGGTAAAGATCCATTTACGATGTCATGAACGCTCTGCAAGAAATCCAGGACAACAAAATGGGCTCACCTTTCGGTGAACCCTTCCAGACCGCCCGGCAGAGCGGATTTTGTTTGCCTGGACACGATGGCAAATTGGCTGATAGCTAAAAGTTACTTCGCGACATACCTCGCGCCGTGTGGATCGTCAAGTTTTGCCTGCAATATCCCCCACTCGCGCTGAATGATCGAGTAAGGAATAAAGATGCTGATCCTCTCAGCCCCCTTTACGCCGGAGTGATTGCTCACGTCGTTCAGAGTGGTTGAGTAGAAACCGATATTGATGCCGACAATACAGCCGTCACTGGTGAGGACCGGCCCACCCGACATGCCCTTGATCAGCGGGGCATCATGGATGGCATAGAGATCACCGCTGTGTTCATCGGTATTGATGAAAGGCGTTGGATACACCTTGCCTTTCCCGGTAGTGGTCATGAGGTAAGGACTCGTCCCAACGGCAGTTATGCTCTCGCCCACACGCGGTGCGCGCCATGATGGGTAGCGGCCGTTGGCCTTGTGCAGGATGAAGACGAGATCACAGCCTGTGCTGCAGCTGTACTTCACGTTGGGGATGAACGGAGTGTGGCGGGTGGTTACCGCATAGTCATCGTTCCATTGCACGGCCGAGGCCATGTATAGATACGGTGCGGGAAACCCCGAATGGACTAAAAAGTATGAATCATTGGCAGGACCCGAAAAGTCGGGTTTTACGATGCCGTTGCATCCTGCAGTTACAGCTCCAATTAAAAAGTAGGCCATGATCTTGATCATGATATATCACCGACTTAATTGGGAGAATGTGACTGTTTTTTGTTGTCAGTATTTTGGCTATTGTCAGGTTGCAGTACTCCTCGCCGCTTGTTCTAGTTGGACGTTTTCTTACTTATGGCTGAGATTGTAATGACGCGTATGAATAAATCGCGCTAAAGCCAATCGCTTTTCGATCAACTCCGGAAGTTCAAATCTTTGGCGCCTGAAAAATGTTAAAGACGAGAAAGAAAATCAAGAGTTTCTATAGACTGTTTCGTCAGTGGCGCCAGCTGAATCAATCGCTATACCCGTCAGCCACAAGAGCGAAAAGAAGCCTGATGGTAGTCCAGTCGTCCTGCACTGCAGCGGCGCTGCAACTGGCTTGATATTCCGCCAGGTAGGACATGGTTCATCCAGCTGAAGGAAACTTTGCAGAAAACACTTTGTCTCGGGATCAACCTGACTTTAGGTAAATATGACTGGTTGCGGATCAATTCAACCAGCTGAAATTAATCCACATGCAAAAGGTCCGGTTGATCCCGACCAAGGAACTTCTCTTATTCCTTGATAGCAGTTAGTGCTCACTGCCTGGTCGTAGACCATCGAAGTGTTATTTGTTTGCCTTGACATTACATAGGATTGCGGCGCCGGTTGCCGGTATTGCCGGCTCTGCGAATTCAGCAACTGCACCAGGCGTTGACGCTTTCCCCTGCCGGCCTGTGCTTGCAAATCTGTCGCGATCTTGTCGAGGTGACCGTTAAACAGTCATAACGCTTTGATCCATAAGAGAACACAAGCTTTTTTCAACACTCTCAAATCCGCCATATCCCCCTATAAGAATCAATAACTTAGCGTTGTATATTCCTACAGTAGTACCACCCTTCTGCGGCGTTCTGCCGACCTGCACTCCAAGCCCACAGCTCGCCCCTGCTACGCTGAAAACTCCACGGAGGATTCGCGAGACCTACTCCCTTCCCTGCTGTTCAAGATCAACGAAAACCGGCTCACCCTCGAAGCCGCCATCCTTGAGCTTTCGAACCGGGTCGAGCAGCGCGGAGCGGCCGATGTCGCCGACAACGTCCGCGGCGCCCTGGTCGCAATCGATCGCAATGAGGAATTCATCAAGATCCCGCTTGCGGTGATGATGGCTCCGGAGTGACCGTCAACAGAAGCAAAATTTTTTAACTTCCAGTGCGACGAGTTCGGAAAAGCCTGCTAAATTTCCGCAGCTGTTACAAAAATTTGCGCTGAATTACCGTATCAACCACCGATCGGGAATTATTGAGATGGAAGTCATGCGTAGCATCGCAATCATCAGCTGCGTTCTGAGCGCGGCTTGGCTAGCCGCTTTGTTCGTCGGCGTTTGTTGCCAGCTTCTTCAAATTCGTCGGAACTGGATCAACGATAGCGCTGATCCAATCCAGAACAATCCGGTTCTGGATCGTGCACTGGATTTTTTTGCCCTCAATTACGGTGACAGGTTCACTCATAGCCTGCTCATCATTAGCGCAATATTGGCTTGGCCGGTCAGCCTGATACTTTTCTTCCCTGTGCTTTCAACACTCCGCGCAAAGGAGCGAGTTCGTCATAAGAAAGCACAGCTCGGCAATACCGACTCAACTCAGTTTTTGGCTGACGAGTCCGCAGCAGCACAGACATCGGTTACAGAGATTCACCAGCCAATCAACAGCTGATTTCCATTCCCGCCCGGCAATCTCCGCGAACTCATTCGAAATGTGTAAGCGAGAGCGCATTGACGTAGGCCTGGCACGCCTGCAACGCAATCAGTCGCCGGTGTCGGTGATGGCGATAATTCGTTGAGCATGCGCTGGGTCAAGTTGGGCTCGTACGGCACCATGAACCACGCCGCCGGTTTCGGTACCGCCTGGCATTTCACTGCCACCAACTGAACCTTCGCCAAGGAGGACTGACAGCCGCAGATCAGCAGTGGCAAGGCGATCGCGCGAGCGAGACTGATTGGTTTGAATGTCGCTCAGTTCCTTGCGGCGGGTTTGGTCGCTGGCCGACCGCCGCTGCTCGGGTCCGAGCGTTTGTCGCGTAGGATACGCGCGCGCCAGCAACCGGCGAGATAATAAATATGGAGCACGAGCAACAATGACGTCTCTCGCCGAACCGGCCAGTTCGCTATTGACCAAAAATAAACACAGTACGAAATACCGGCCGGATATCGATGGTTTGCGCGCAATCGCCGTCCTGTCCGTGGTCGGGTTTCATGCGTTCCCCGCCTGGGTGACTGGCGGCTTTATCGGCGTAGATATCTTCTTCGTGATTTCCGGGTACCTGATCACGACGATTCTGCTTGAAGGCCTGGCACGCGGAACGTTCAGCATCCCCGACTTCTATACCCGACGCGTCAACCGAATCTTTCCCGCCCTGCTGACGGTGATGATCGCCAGCTACGCGTTCGGTTGGCTGACACTGTTCCCCGATGAGTTCCAGCAGCTCGGCAAACACATTGCTGGCGGCTCTGCCTTTATATCCAACCTGGTTCTGTGGAACGAAAGCGGGTACTTCGACACGTCGGCCGAGATAAAGCCGTTCCTGCATCTATGGTCATTGGGCATTGAAGAGCAGTACTACATCTTCTGGCCGGTGATCATGTGGGCCGCCTGGAAAAAACAGTTAAACCTGCTGACCATCGCGGTGTTGTTGCTCGGCGCGTCGTTCGCCCTGAACATGGAGTACATCAGGGAAAACCCTGCGTTCACCTTCTATATGCCTCAGACCCGTTGCTGGGAGCTGTTGATCGGCTCCGTGCTGGCCTACCTGTCGCTCTATAAAATCTCGGCATTTGATAAAGCCTTTAAGGCAGTTGACCAATTTTTAGCCGCGGTCATTCTCAAGCCGATTCCGGTAGAGAGCGGCCAGACAATCAGAAACGTCCTGTCCTTTATCGGGCTGGGTCTCATTGCCTACGGCCTGGCAACCATCACCAAGGACGACCAATTTCCCGGGTGGCGCGCAATTTTCCCAACGGTCGGTACGGCGTTGATTATCGCCGCCGGCTCGCGGTCATGGCTCAATCGCTCGATACTTTCCAACAAACTGATGGTGTGGGTTGGCCTGATCAGCTTCCCGCTATACCTGTGGCACTGGCCTCTTTTGGCATTCGCCCGCATCATTCAGAGCGATGTACCATCCCGAGAAATCAGAATTGCGGCCGTGTTCACCGCTATCATTTTAGCTTGGCTGACATATCGCTTTCTTGAGCGCCCTTTACGAAATAACCAAAGCAAGTTAAAAACACCTATTCTTGCTATCCTGATGGCGAGCATCGGAGGTGTGGGTTTTGCAACTTTCAATCTTGGTGGACTGCCTGAACGCGAGGCAGTCAAAGGCGCGGAAGAGTTCAATAGCCAATTTGTAGGGCCGATATGGAAATTCACCAAAAACGACACGTGTATAAATCGATACCAGTTTAAAGAAGCAGAGTCGTATGGCTGGTGGTTTTGCATTACAAATAGAGATGAAAAACCAACCCTGCTTTTATTAGGCAACAGCTACGCAAACCATTTGTATCCTGGGCTTGCGGCGGAAAACAAAATAAAAAATCAATCCATTCTCTCTATTGGTACCTGCCCACCGAACATGGGCAACCCTTCTGATGTAAATACGCCAACGACGATGGATCCGTGCTCTGGTTATCGGGCTTACCATCAGAAGCTCCTGATCAACAGCATCATTGAAAAAGACAAAACAATAAAATATGCAATTCTAGATGGCCTCGCCCCAAAGCCAGACGACAATGCAATTGCAACAACTGTAGAACGGATAAGCTATCTTGAAGGCAATGGAATTAAAGTCATAGTTTTTGTTCCTCACATTAAAGCAAATCATGACCTAAAAGGCTGCTTTTCTCGTCCACTTAAAAGTGGACCACCCTCTTGCGACGTTAGTCCACATGCAAGAGAAACAGCATTCAACGACTTCAAACCATTAGTCGACAAAGTTTCAAGCAAACACCCAGCCGTACTGTTTTTTGATCAGAATGAATTATTTTGCAACTTTCTTGGCTGCTCTTTTACAAGAAACGGGATGCCTCTATTTAGAGATGAATATAGTCATTACTCCGAGTACGCGAGTACAGAGCTAGCAAAATTGTTTGTGAAGTGGGCAGAAAAAAACGTACCAGGGATTTTAGAACAATAAATTAAGGCTACACATACAGGATGGGCTCGCAGAAGCCGGCTATTGAGTCGGCCTCTGCGTCACTTCACGCACGCAAGCCTGGCAGGCTGCCAAGGCGATCAATCCGTATTCGCCAGTGGTATTTTGATGTTCGCCGAGTGAAATGTAAGCCTGCTGACAGGTCAGTCCCCGGGCTCAGGCTTGGTCAGCAATCGCAGCCAGATCGCCCGCTCGTTGGTCAGCGCGTTTGAACACGTCGGCAAGGTTGTCGGCGGCGAGCTGCACGCCGCCAGCAGAAGCACGAGCGGCAGCAGCATCAGCCGTTGCTTGATCGATGATACGTTGCCCATCTTGAACCGCCTTGTTGATTGACTGTTGGCAGGCTTGCTCTTGGGCGCGCTCGGCGGCCTCATTGAGCACCCCCGCCTCGGCGTCCCGAGTGTCACGGGCATTCCATGCCGACTGCCACTTTTCATCCGTGACCGTCACGCCATGGTGGTATGCGCCGAACAACGCTCCGGCGACCAGAGCCAGTGCAGCTTATACAAGGAAGGATTCGCAGCAGGATGGAGTTCATGTCAGCACCTTCAGCGCAATGTTGTAGAAGGCCAGCCGCTCGGCATACCCGTTCAGGCCGCCATTGATACGCCGGGTGATCCCGTTGAAGTCTTTGGCGTCGGCCAAAGCGTTCAGATTTCGAGAATTCCAGAACCACGCCGCCGACTTGGCCGCCCACTCGGCCAGTTCCAACAATTCAGGAGTGCGCAACAGCCGGTCATCGCCAAACAGCGCCTTGCTGCCGGCTAAGTCATTGTCGTGCCCGGTGATTTGGATCAGGCTGCGCCCGCGATACTTCTGGCCGGCACCGTCAGCCTCCGGCGTGTTGCCCAGGCGTTTGGCCAGCGACCCGGTGTCGTACTTGGTTTGGCAACGGTGACATCAACCAACTTCAGCTCGCGGTAATACGCCTGCCAAGCCTTTGCGTTGAGAGTTTCGTCATCCGTGGCGTCGCCCAATTGCAACGAGACAAGAATGGGCGCCATGGCTTGGGAGGCCGCGACCAAAAAGGCCTGCCGCTGCGCTTCATTGAGTGCGGCGATTTCCTCGGGCGGTGTCTGATACGGGGTCTGGTGCGGCAAAAACAGTGCCGTCGTATGTCCACAGCCGAATACAGGAAGCTGCGTTACGCCGGCTGCAAGCCGAGTCTGCAACAATTGAAAAAATGGATAGAGGAAGGCGGTCACGCGGACGTGAAGATGACCGAGCACTACCAGGCAGGGCACAGCGATGACTCGGTGGTTTACATGAAGGTGAAAGCCGACCTGAAGGTGTAGCGCGGTGGTTGTTTGCCCAAACACGAGGCAACAAAAAAGGGCCCACCTTTCGGTGAGCCCTTCCAGACCGCCCAGCAGAGCGGATTTTGTTTGGTAGGCGCGATTGGACTCGAACCAACGACCCCCACCATGTCAAGGTGGTGCTCTAACCAACTGAGCTACGTGCCTGCTGTGAGGCGGCATTCTACGGAATTCCGGAGGGGTGTCAACACCTTTTTTCGAGCTAACCCTATGAATATGCAAAATATTTAATTTTGGCGGTACAAAGAAGATTTTCCGGGTGGCTGGCGGCCGATTTTCAACTCGGGTAGGATCAACGCACTCGTAAAATATATTAAACAGAGGCTGCAGGATGGCTAACACCCCCTACCCAGAATCCTATTACGCCGCATCGGCCAATGCGGTGCCGCCGCGCCCGGCGTTGCAGGATGACGTCGAGACCGATGTCTGTGTGATTGGCGCCGGTTATACGGGGCTGTCCTCTGCCCTGTTCCTGCTGGAGAACGGCTTCAAGGTCACGGTGCTCGAAGCCGCGAAGGTGGGTTTCGGGGCGTCCGGACGTAATGGCGGCCAGATCGTTAACAGCTATAGCCGCGATATCGATGTCATCGAACGCACGGTCGGCCCCAAGCAGGCTCAACTACTGGGGCAGATGGCGTTCGAGGGTGGGCGGATCATTCGTGAGCGGGTCGCCAGGTACAACATCCAGTGCGATCTGAAGGACGGTGGCGTGTTTGCCGCGATGACCGCCAAGCAGATGGGGCATCTCGAGTCCCAGAAGCGCCTGTGGGAGCGTTTCGGGCACACCCAGCTCGAGCTGATGGATCAACGTCGCATCCGCGAAGTGGTGGCGTGTGATCAGTACGTCGGCGGCATGCTGGACATGAGTGGAGGCCACATTCATCCGCTCAACCTGGCACTGGGTGAAGCGGCGGCCGTTGAATCCCTGGGCGGGACGATTTATGAGCAGTCGCCGGCCGTACGCATCGTACGCGGCGCCAACCCGGTTGTGCACACGCCACAGGGCAAGGTCAGAGCCAGGTTCATCATCGTCGCCGGCAACGCGTACCTCGGCAATCTGGTGCCGGAACTGGCCGCCAAGTCGATGCCTTGCGGCACTCAAGTGATTACCACGGAGCCACTGGGCGAAGAACTGGCGAAGACCCTGCTGCCTCAGGATTACTGTGTCGAAGACTGTAATTACTTGCTCGACTACTACCGCCTCAGCGGCGACAAGCGCCTGATTTTCGGTGGTGGCGTGGTGTACGGCGCGCGGGATCCGGCGAACATCGAAGCGATCATCCGGCCGAAGATGCTCAAGGCCTTCCCGCAGCTCAAGGACGTGAAGATCGATTACGCGTGGACGGGCAACTTCCTGCTGACCCTGTCGCGTCTGCCTCAGGTCGGTCGCCTGGGCGACAACATTTACTACTCCCAGGGCTGCAGCGGCCACGGCGTGACCTACACGCACCTGGCGGGCAAGGTGCTGGCCGAAGCGCTGCGCGGCCAGGCCGAGCGTTTTGACGCGTTTGCCGACCTGCCCCACTACCCGTTCCCCGGCGGACAAATGCTGCGCACACCGTTTGCGGCATTGGGTGCGTGGTATTACGGATTGCGGGACAGGTTCGGGTACTAAGCAGTACGCAATACATTGTGGGAGCGAGCCTGCTCGCGATGGCGGACTGGCAGGCGACATCTACGCTGGACGTGCCGGCCTCATCGTCGGATCGCCGCCCGGAGCAGGCTCGCTCCCACAAAGGGAGTGCTGTTACAGCCGGTCCCGTGGGATACCGCTGCGAATCCGCAGTATGTCGGCCAGCACCGCCAACGCAATTTCCGCTGGTGTCTTGCTGCCCAGGTTCAGCCCGATTGGCGCATGGATCCGCCCCAACTCGACATCCCCCAGACCACCGATGCGCCGCAAGCGCTCGAAGCGCTTATGCGAGGTCTGCATAGAGCCCATCACACCGATATAGAACGCCTCGGTGCGCACCGCCTCCATCATCGCCAGGTCATCGATACGTGGATCGTGGGTCAACGCCACTACCGCCGTATCGCTGTGACAACCACCATCAGCGATGAACACAGACGGCAGTTGGCGGCGAATCTCCACGTTTTCCAGCACGACGCCCTCCAGCACTTCGTCCCGCGGGTCGCACAGAATCACCTCGAATCCCAGGCCCACGGCAAACTCCGCACAGGCCTGAGCGACACTGGAATACCCCGCCAGCAGCAAGCGCTGGGCCGCGCCGACGCGCACACGCACCCGGTCGATTTCACGCTCGATTCGCACACCCTGCTCACGATCATCGAACAGACTGCGCGCACCGCTGAGCAGATCAACTTCGCGGATCAACCGACGCCGGCCTAACAGTGCCGACTCCAGCTCCCGCAGATGCGCTTGCACCTCGCAATCAGCGTCAAGCTTCTCGACCAGCACATCCAGCACCCCACCACACGGCAGGCTGACGCGGGAGCGTGGATCGTCGCCCTCACCGTAACGAACAACGCTGACCGGCTCCATAAACGCGCCCTCGGCGACTCGCTCGAGAAAGTCTTCCTCGACACAGCCACCAGACAGCGAGCCAATCCATTGCCCATCCGTGTTCACCGCCAATAGCGACCCCGGTGCGCGCGGTGCCGAGCCGTAAGTGGCCAGCACCGTACACAGCCAGATGCGCTGACCGGCCGTCGACCACTCCAGCGCCCTGCGTATCACTTGCAGATCGAGATGCTGCATATCAGTGGGCCTTGTGCTCGAGCGGCGGCGCATCGGCCCGCAACTTCTGCACGTCATTCACCGCCAGATCATTCGGCTGACCGCCCCAGCCCTGACGCAGGTAGTTCAGCAGATCCGTGAGTTGCCCGTCGCTCAATTTCCTGGCGAACCCTGGCATCGGTTGCATGTGCTCGAACCCGGAGAACTTCTGCTCACCGATACCGTCGTCGATCACCCGCACCAGGTTGCGCGGATCTTCCAGGCGCAACGTGGTGTTGCCACGCATGGCCACGGCGATGTGCGGCTTGCCTTCGCCATCTGGAGCGTGGCAACCGGCGCAGACATTCAAATATTCCTGACGACCACGCTGGGCACTTGGGCTCAGTTTGTCCAACGGCACTTCGGTGAGCACTTTCGCCGCTGGCGGCTGATCGCCGAGCAGGAAGGTCGCCATCGCCGCCAGATCCGGATCGCTGAGGCCCTGAGTGCTGTTGTGGAAGACCGGGAACATCTCGTTGAACATCGTGCCCTGGGCGCTCATGCCGTGCTTGAGGAACGAGCTCAGGTCCTGATGGCTCCAGCCACGAGCCGCCAGGTCAGTGGCCAGCAGGCTCGGCGCCAGATAACCGTTGAGCAGCCCGCCGGTCATGCGCTTGTCTTGTTGCATCGCACCCGGCAAGCCGCGCGGCGTATGGCATTCGCCACAGTGACCCAGCACATCGACCATGTATTGGCCGCGCTTCCAGGCCTCGCTTTTACCTTCAGCCGGCTCCAGCTTCACGTCCTTGCCGTACATCATGTTCCAGCCCATCAGGCCCAGGCGCACGTTAAACGGGAAGCTCAGACTGGTGACCGGCGCTGCACGCTCGATCGGCTCGACGGTTTTCAGGTAGGCATGAATCGCGTCGGAATCTGCGCGCGGCATCAGGTGATACGAGGTGTAGGGCATCGCCGGGTACAGGTTCGAGCCATCGCGGCGCTTGCCTTCGGTCAGCGCGGCAAAGAACTCGTCATCGCTGTACAGGCCGATACCGTGCTCTTTACTCGGGGTGATGTTGGTGCCGTAGATCGTGCCGAACGGCGACACGATCGGCAGACCGCCGGCATAGGGCGCACCACCCGGCACGGTGTGGCACGCCATGCAGTCGGCGGCGCGGGCGAGGTATTGGCCTTGCTTGACCTGTGCATCATCGGCGTGGGCCAGCAACACAGGCGCAGCCAGACCAACCGCCAACGCCAGGCGGCTAAGTAGAAGCTTCATGCTTAACCCTCCTTGACCAGGCCGAGATCGGTCAGCACGTTGCGCGTGGCGCTGTAGTAGCGCACGTACCCGGTGCAACGGCAGATGTGATGACCGAGGCTGTCCTCGATGACTTTTTCCAGCTGGCTTTTGACGATCGGCTGACGCTGCAGTTTTTCCACCAGCACGGTCGCGGCATTGACGAAGCCCGGTGCGCAGTAGCTGCACTGGAAGGCGAATTCATCGACGAAGCGCTGCTGGATCGGATTCAGCTCGGTGACCTTGCCCTGCTCGTCGCGGGTCGCATGGCCTTCGATGGTCCGAACCTTCTTGCCTTCGAAATAGTGCGCGCCGGTGATGCAGGTGCGCACTTCTTCGCTGGTGCCGTCAGGGTTGTCGACGATCACCACGCAGGCGTGACAGATGCCCTGGCCGCAGCCCAGGCGCGAACCGGTGAGGTTCTTGTATTCGTGCAGGTAGTCGATCATCGGCAGGTCATCAGGGATGTCCACCGGGCCGACGGATTGACCGTTGAGGGTCAGTTGAAGCGGACGGTTAGCCATTGAGGGCCTCCTTGATGCGTGCAGAAGTGATAGGCAGGTCGCGGACACGTTTACCGATGGCATGGGCCACGGCGTTGCCGATGGCGCCAACCACCGGGATCATCACCACTTCGGCGATACCCTTGGACGGGTCGCTTGGCGACAATGGCGGCAGGATGTCCGCTGTCTGTTTCCACACCGCAACGTGCCGCGCCATCGGCAGGCGGTAACGGTTGAAGTTCCAGTCACCCTCCCCCGGCCCGCCTTCGTACAGCGGCATTTCTTCCATCAGCGCATGGCCGATGCCCATGGCGATACCGCCTTCGAGCTGGCCCCTGACCAGCTCTTCCACCAACACCCGACCACACTCGACCCACGAATGGTGGTTGAGCACCGAGACTTCCGCCGAGCCTTTGTTGACCTTCACTTCCACCAGCGTCGCCACCGGGCTGTAGTAAGTCACCGCCGCGTTGTTCAACTGGGTTGCCGGGTAGGCGATGTTCTGCCGATCCAGCAGATGGAAACCGGTGCTGTTCATCTGCGCCTTCTTCGCCTTCGGTGCACCGTCGCCGTACTTCACAGCTAAGCCGTCGAGCGGCAAGCGCTCACGCACGCCGTCGATGCTGAACTCGGCCTCGGCCCAACTCCAGCGGTTGAAACCATGCACGGTGGCGCCGCTCACCAGGCCACGCTCGTGAACGCGCTTGGCCAGCACGGCGAATGGCAGTGGCTCCATACCGTTGGCCGTAAGTTTGCCGTCGACCCAATGGGCGTCTTCGCGGCGCACCACATAAGGGTTGGCCTGGCCGCCGTAAGGGCCTTGGCGCCAGATCTCCAGCGCCGCCGGCCACAGGCCGTGGTTGAACAGCACGCGGGCCGCTTCACGGGTGGCGTGGCTGAAGTAATACGCCGAGTTGGTTGCCGACGAAGCCGAAGCGACTTTGCCGACCCAGCGTGGATTGCGCAGGAAATTGTCCTGCTCGGCCTGACTCATGATGTACGGGTTGCCGCCACTGATCAGCTGCAACTCTTTCCATTCGGTTTCGCCGGTCTTCACTTCGTGGGCCGGAATACCGAGGAAATCGGCCACGACCATGGCCTGCGAGGTCGACATGCCGGTGCCGATCTCGATACCGATGTGGCGCAGGCTGATGCGACCTTCGGCAGTGAATTCAATGCTGGCCATCGGCGCTTCGGAACCGGTGCCGAAGTCTTTCTGGCAGATGGCGAAACCCACCCCGTACCAGTTGTCCGGATCGGCAGCTTCGCGTTGTTTCTTGATCGCGTCGCGGTTTTTCCAGACCTCGTGGGCAGCCGCCTTGTCGAGAATCTCGTGCAGGCGCAGGGCACCGGCCGGGATCGCGCCCTGGGTGTTTTTCATGCCCGAGCGCAGCGCGTTCTTGCGGCGCAGCTCAATGGCATCGATACCGAGGCGATCGGCGATTTCGTCGACCATCATTTCAGTCGAGGCCATGCTTTGCAGGGTGCCGTAACCACGCATCGACCCGGCCTCCACTGCGCGGGAGTGATAGGCCGTGACCTGCAGATCGTTCTGCGGCATGTAGTAGATCGATTGCGCTGCCGTGGCGCCCACCGCAGCCACCGACGGGCTGTAGTTGATTCGCCCGCCACCGTCGACGCTCATTTCAGCGCGGAAGATCTTGAAGCTGTGGTCGTTCTTGTCCACCGCCAATTGGTAGCGAATGTCGAACGGGTGACGCTTGATGCCACTCTGGAACTGCTCGTAGCGGTCGTTGGCCAGGCGCACCGGCACACCCGCTCCGTACAACGCCGCCAACGCTGCGTAATAGACGAAAATGTTGTGGTCTTTGGAGCCGTAACCGACGGTATAACCCGGGTGCATGTTCAGGTTGGCCAGGCCGAAACGCGACGGCGCGATCATCTTCGCGGTTTCGGTCGCCGCTTCCAGCGGACACTGGGTGGCGACGACGAAATGCAGGGTCTTGGTGGCCGGGTCGTACCAGCCGTTGCCGTTGTCCGGCTCCATGGCGGCCGGTTCGATCGACGGGGTCTTGTAGCGCTCGTCGAACACCAGCCAGTTGTCCGGCGGCGTATCGATCTGCTGCTTCATGCGCTCGGCGTAAAACAACCCGCGCTCGGTCAGGTTGCCGTGCAGGTTGGGTTGGGAGTTCCACACCGGACGACGGTTTTTCAGCATCGGGAACAGGATCGAGTCCTTGAGGCTGGCGAACTCATCTTCATCCGCCGAGGTCGCACCGCCGACGCGCACATAGCGGAAGCTGCCGTACGGATCGCCTTCGTAGAACGGTACCTGGGCACCGTAACGAATCGCCTTGTCATTGAACTTGAGCTTGCTCTTGGCCTGACGGAAACGCTCGAAATCGTTCCAGATCAGGATCGCCACGGGGTGCCCGATGAACATCGGCACCTTGCCGGCCGGCAGCAGTGGATCGGGCGCGTGCTCCTCAGGGAACACGATACCGTCCTTGACCAGGTCTTCGGCGGTAACGATGCGGTCCGGCTGCAGCTCGGCACCGAGCCATGACAGGTCAATGCCTGCAAAGATGTGGTCAGCCTTGATGGTTTTCAGCAACATGGCGTGGCCTTGCTGCTGCGGCCAGCCCGGCATGTCCTTGGCACGGATGTCACGGGCAAAGACCTTGCTGCCGCAAACCTTGGACAAGGCATCGTTACGGGCGCGCGCCTTGCCATTGTTGCCGAGCCACTGCTCGGACGGCACGGTCACGCTGTTTTCCATCAAGGCGGCCAGCGCCTGGCTGCTCAACGGCGTGAGCGTCACGCTCACGCCCGCTACCAGCCCGCCCTGAAGGAACGAGCGCCGGGATATATCACGGTTGGACATGGATCATCCTCTGGGCGGTTATGGGGTCCGCCCTTCTGGTTATGTACTGGAAAATCTCGAGTCTTGCAGAAGCCCCTTTTGACGATACAAAGGGCTGTTGTTGACAGTGCAAAGCTGACCGAAAGGTTAAGTTTATAGGCTTATGGCCTGACGGAAAACTAAAAACTGACCAGCAAATCAAAAAAACGCGACTATTCGACGCAGCACATTAAGAGTAGCCGTGAATTTCGGTAGCGTGAGGCTGGAGGGGTGCCGCTGGACGACGGCGTCGTCAGCGTCCGATAGGCCATTCCGGCAACGAGGCATGCAGAAAGGTCCACCAGGAACAAGGCGAGAGGAGAAAACCTGAATACCAGAAACAAAAAACCCCGGTCTTTCGACCAGGGTTTTTGCTATCGACTCGAAGTAAACCAGCGGCTTTCTTCGTAGCTCCAAGGCGTTCAGTGGGCCTCGGGGCAGATATGGCGCAGCGGACGGGACTCGAACCCGCGACCCCCGGCGTGACAGGCCGGTATTCTAACCGACTGAACTACCGCTGCGCGTCGGTGGAGGCATTTCAGCCTACCTCTTGCTTTCGCAAGTATCTCGGGAGTGGTGGGTGATGACGGGATCGAACCGCCGACATTCTGCTTGTAAGGCAGACGCTCTCCCAGCTGAGCTAATCACCCGTTTGCATCTCCGAGGCCGCGAAATTTACGCAGGTAGAGAACCTAAGTCAATACCCTGCTTGAAGTTTTTCTGAAAAAGACAAAATTGTGTCATTCACAACAGGATCTGCAACTGTCAGACCGCTATCGCGAGCAGGCTCGCTCCCACAGTGGATCGCGTTTCAATGTGGGAGCGAGCCTGCTCGCGAAGACGGCAGCACATGCAACATCAATATCTGCATGCCAATCCGATCTACTCGCTGTAAATCATCTTCTTGGTCATGCCGCCATCGACCACGAATTCCTGGCCAGTGACAAACCCGGCATTCCTCGACAGCAGCCAGGCCACCATCGCCGCGACATCCTCGACCGTCCCCACCCTGCCCGCCGGATGCTGGGCATGATCGGCCTCGGTCAAGGGTTCGGCACGTCGCACCGAGGGGTCGCGCGCATCGATCCAGCCAGGGCTGACGGCATTGACCCGGATCTCCGGGCCAAGACTGATGGCCAGCGCATGAGTCAGGGCCAACAAACCGCCCTTGCTCGCCGCATAAGCCTCCGAATCAGGCTCCGACTGCGCGGCGCGGGTCGAGGCCAGATTGACGATGGCGCCGCTGTGAGCGCGCAGGTATGGCGCACAGTGCTTGGCCAGCAACATCGGCCCACTGAGGTTCACCGCCAACACCCGATTCCAGTGAGCCAGATCGAGGCTTTCCAGGGTGATGTTGTGCGGATCGGCAATCGCTGCGTTGCATACCAGCGCATCCAGGCGCCCGAACTGGCCGAGCACCTCGGCCACGCCCAGCGCAACCTGCCCCTCGCTGGAGACATCCATGGCGATGAACCAGGCGTTGTCGCCCAGCACTTTCGCCACTTTCGAACCGCGCTCCCGGTCCAGATCCGTCAGCACGACTTGCCAGCCTTCGCTGATCAGCCAGGCCGAGATCCCCAGACCAATGCCTCGCGCAGCACCGGTTACCAGCGCTACGCGGCCATTTGAGCCGGTGGTCGGCGCAGACAACTCGATCACAACGCAGCCAGGCCGCGCGCCAGATCGGCTTGCAGGTCCGCCACGTCTTCCAGACCGACCGCAACGCGGATCAGACTGTCACGAATGCCCGCCGCTTCACGCTCTTGCGGCGCCAGACGACCATGGGACGTGGTGCTCGGATGCGTGATGGTGGTCTTGCTGTCGCCCAGGTTGGCGGTAATCGAAATCAGGCGTGTGGCATCGATAAAGCGCCAGGCGCCCTCTTTGCCGCCCTTCACCTCAAAACTGACGACAGCACCGAAACCCTTCTGCTGGCGCAGCGCCAGCTCGTGCTGCGGATGGCTCTTGAGGCCGGCGTAATGGACTTTCTCGATACCTTCCTGCTGCTCCAGCCACTCGGCCAGTTGCTGGGCGTTGGCGCAATGCGCCTTCATGCGCAGGTTCAGGGTTTCCAGGCCCTTGAGGAAGATCCAGGCGTTGAACGGGCTCAAGGTCGGCCCGGCGGTACGCAGGAAACCAACCACTTCCTTCATCTGCTCGCTGCGGCCAGCGACCACGCCACCCATGCAACGGCCCTGGCCGTCGATGAACTTGGTGGCCGAGTGCACGACGATGTCCGCGCCCATTTTCAGCGGCTGCTGCAAGGCCGGGGTGCAGAAGCAGTTGTCGACCACCAGCATCGCGCCTTTGGCGTGCGCGATTTTCGCCAGTTCAGCGATATCCACCAACTCGGCCAGCGGGTTGGACGGCGACTCGACGAACAGCAGTTTGGTGTTGGGCTTGATCGCCGCGTCCCAACCGGACAGATCCGCCAGGGCAACGTAATCAACTTCGATGCCGAAACGCTTGAAGTACTTTTCGAACAGGCTGATGGTCGAGCCGAATACGCTGCGCGACACCAGCACATGATCACCGGCGCTGCACAGGCTCATCACCACGGCCATGATGGCCGCCATGCCGGTGGCCGTGGCCACGGCTTGCTCGGCGCTTTCCAGCGCGGCGATGCGCTCTTCGAAGGCGCGTACGGTCGGGTTGGTGTAGCGCGAGTAAACGTTGCCCGGTACTTCGCCAGCGAAGCGCGCAGCGGCGTCGGCGGCGGTACGGAATACATAGCTGGAGGTGAAGAACATCGGATCACCGTGCTCGCCTTCCGGCGTGCGGTGCTGACCGGCACGTACGGCCAGGGTATCGAACGCTACACCTTCGAGGTCGCTGTCCAGCCGACCGGCATCCCATTCCTGACTCATGCTGTCACTCCTTGCCCTGCTCTTGATAGATAAAAGTCTTTTTGCCAGATACAAAACCGGCCCCTCAGGGCCGGTAGAAACTCAGTTGTTGTACAGATCGATGATCGCACTGACTGCCTGCGTCTTGACCTTGGAGGCATCGTTGCGTGCCTGTTCGATCTTGTTCAGGTAAGCCTCGTCGACGTCGCCGGTGACGTACTGGCCGTCGAACACCGCACAATCGAACTTGTCGATCTTGATCTTGCCGCCACCGACGGCTTCGATCAAGTCAGGCAAATCCTGATAGATCAACCAGTCGGCGCCGATCAGGTCAGCCACGTCCTGGGTCGAACGGTTGTGCGCGATCAGCTCGTGAGCGCTTGGCATGTCGATGCCGTAGACGTTCGGGTAGCGAACCGCTGGTGCCGCGGAGCAGAAGTAGACGTTCTTGGCGCCGGCTTCGCGGGCCATCTGGATGATCTGCTTGCACGTGGTGCCGCGAACGATGGAGTCGTCCACCAGCATCACGTTCTTGCCGCGAAATTCCAGCTCGATGGCGTTGAGTTTCTGGCGTACGGATTTTTTCCGCGCGGCCTGGCCTGGCATGATGAAGGTCCGGCCGATGTAGCGGTTCTTCACGAAGCCTTCGCGGAACTTCACGCCCAGGTGGTTCGCCAGCTCCAGCGCCGCGGTGCGGCTGGTGTCCGGGATCGGGATGACCACGTCGATGTCGTGATCCGGACGCTCGCGCAGGATCTTCTCGGCCAGTTTTTCACCCATGCGCAGACGGGCCTTGTAGACCGACACGCCATCGATGATCGAATCCGGACGCGCCAGGTAGACGTGTTCGAAGATGCACGGGGTCAGGGACGGGTTGGTCGCGCACTGACGGGTGTACAGCTTGCCCTCTTCAGTGATGTAGACCGCTTCGCCGGGTGCCAGGTCGCGAATCAGGGTGAAGCCGAGCACGTCCAGGGAAACGCTTTCCGAGGCGATCATGTACTCGACGCCTTCGTCGGTGTGGCGCTGACCGAAAACGATCGGGCGAATGCCATGCGGGTCGCGGAAGCCGACAATGCCGTAGCCAGTGATCATCGCCACGACGGCATAACCACCGACGCAACGGTTGTGCACGTCAGTGACGGCGGCAAACACATCTTCTTCGGTCGGCTGCAACTTGCCGCGCTGGGCCAGTTCGTGCGCGAACACGTTGAGCAGCACTTCCGAGTCGGAACTGGTGTTGACGTGGCGCAGGTCAGATTCGTAAATCTCCTTGGCCAGTTGTTCAACGTTGGTCAGGTTACCGTTGTGCGCCAGGGTGATGCCGTAAGGCGAGTTGACGTAAAACGGTTGAGCTTCGGCCGATGTCGAGCTGCCCGCGGTTGGATAACGCACATGGCCAATGCCCATGTGACCGACCAGACGCTGCATGTGACGCTGCTGGAACACGTCACGCACCAGACCGTTGTCCTTGCGCAGGAATAACCGGCCATCATGGCTGGTCACGATACCGGCAGCGTCCTGGCCGCGGTGCTGGAGGACGGTTAGCGCGTCATACAGCGCCTGATTGACGTTCGACTTACCGACGATACCGACGATGCCACACATGCGACGCAACCCCTACTTAATGGATCTGAACTGAGCACTACTCACTGAGGCGTTTTGGCCATCGGCAAGAGTTGCTCCTTGAACGGAATATCAGCGGGTACGCTGATTCCGCTGGCAAGCCACTGACTGCTCCACCCAAGTATCAGGTTTTTGGACCAGTCTGCGACCAATAGAAATTTTGGCACGAGCTGTGACTCTTTCCACCACCCGTCCTGCTGTACCGGCCCCAGGCTCAACAGCCCGACGGCGATGACCACCAGCAACCCGCCACGCGCGGCGCCGAAGGCCATGCCGAGGAATCGGTCGGTCCCGGAGAGCCCGGTGACGCGAACCAGTTCGCCGATAAGATAATTGATCATTGCGCCCACGATTAAAGTGGCGACAAACATGATGGCACAGCCCGTGATTATACGAGCCGACGGCGTTTGAATGTACCCGCCGAGGTACTCGGACAGTGAGCCACCGAACATCCAGGCTACGACTCCTGCGATGATCCAGGTCAGCAGCGACAGTGCTTCTTTGACGAAGCCGCGGCTCAGACTGATCAATGCGGAGATGGCGACGATTGCTACGATCGCCCAGTCAACCCAGGTAAATGGCACAGTGCAGCCTACAGACGGATAAGGCGGCGCATTTTAGCAGAGCCCATGCTTATCGGTAAGCTGCGATTGTCAGTGCATTTCATATCGGGGCGATAGTTTTAGCCACGTTCCGGCTGAAAGCGCACGACAAACCCCTTCAGGTTCTGCTGGCGGTTGAGCAAGTCACGCAGCCGATCGGCCTCAGCGCGCTCGATCAGCGGCCCGACAAACACCCGGTTTTTGCCGTCGGCGGTACGGATATAGGCGTTGTAACCCTGGCTGCGCAGGGTTTTCTGAAGTTTTTCTGCGCTTTCACGATTCGACAGGCTGGCCAGTTGCACCGACCAGCTGACAGACAAACCATTGGCATCGACACGGCTTTGCGTGGTGTCCGGTTTGCCCGGTGCGGCCGTGATGGGCTGGGCAGGCGCGGTCGCGGGTTTAGCCGCCAGGGCCGGGGCCGGCGCTGGTGCAGCCGGTTTGGCAGCAGGCGCCGGAGCCACCGGCGCAGTTGGCACCGCCGCCTCCTGCTGGGCGATTTCGTCATCGCTCGGCACGGGTTCCTGAGGCAAGGCTTGCGGCTCAGGCACCACTACGGGCTCGACCTGTACCTGGGGCATCGCCGGCGCCTGCGGAGCTGCAGGCGCTTCGACCGTCACCTGGCGCTGCTCGTCCTGACGGGAAAACAGCATCGGCAGAAAAATCACCGCTAGTGCGACCAACACCAGGGCGCCAACCATGCGCTGTTTGTATGCCTTATCCAGCAATGCCATTCGCCGCGTCCTCCGTGGAGCGCCGGGCCAGCCATTCAAGGGCCTCGGCGACACAATAAAATGATCCGAACAACAGGATTTCGTCGTCGCTCGTGGCTTGCGCGCACTGCCCTTCCAGGGCCGCCGCTACACTTTCGTATGACGTGACCGAAGCACCAAGACCTTGCAACGCGTCGTGCAGATCCGCAACCGAACGCGCCCGAGGCGAATCCAGAGGTGCAACGGCCCAGTGCTGGACACTAGCATTCAATTCGCCGACAACACCACCCAGGTCCTTGTCCGCCAGCAGCCCGAACACCGCCAGACGCCTGCCGACCGGCGGGCGACCGGCCAGACGACGAGCCAGATACTCCGCCGCATGCGGGTTATGCCCCACATCCAGCAATAGATTCAAGCGTTTGCCTTGCCACTCGAACTCGCGGCGATCCAGGCGACCGACCACCTTCGTTGCCCGCAGCGCTTCGATAATCTGCGCATCCACCCAAGGCAAGCCGAGCAGCAAGTAAGCCTGCAACGCGAGTGCAGCGTTTTCCATCGGCAGATCGAGCAGCGGCAGGTCGCGCAGCTCGACTGCACGCCCCTGCGCATCGACGCCGCGCCATTGCCAATTGTGATCGGTCATACAGAGATCAAAATCGCGCCCACGCAGGAAAAACGGGCAATTGAGCTCGCGCGCCTTGTCCAGCAGTGGTTGTGGAGGATTCAGATCGCCGCAGAGCGCAGGCGCACCCTGACGGAAAATACCGGCCTTTTCGAAGGCCACGGACTCTCGGGTATCACCGAGGTAATCCGCATGATCGACGCCAATACTGGTGACCAGCGCCACGTCGGCGTCCACCACGTTGACCGTGTCCAGACGCCCGCCCAGACCGACTTCCAGCACCACCGCATCGAGCCCGGAGCGCTGGAACAGCCAGAATGCCGCCAGGGTGCCCATTTCGAAGTAAGTCAGGGAAGTGTCGCCGCGCCCGGCTTCTACCGCAGCAAAGGCCTCGCACAGCTCGGTGTCCGTGGCTTCGACGCCATTGACCTGTACCCGCTCGTTGTAACGCAGCAGGTGCGGGGAGTTGTAAACCCCCACGCTCAAGCCCTGAGCCCGCAGCAAGGAGGCCACAAACGCACAGGTGGAGCCCTTGCCGTTGGTCCCGGTGACCGTAATCACCCGAGGCGCCGGCTTGCCCAGTCCCATGCGGGACGCTACCTGCTGCGACCGCTCCAGCCCCATATCGATGGCTGAAGGGTGCAACTGTTCAAGGTAGGCGAGCCATTCGCCAAGGGTACGTTCGATCATAGGCTGGCTGGCACCGGCGGAACCACGATCGACTCGACGGGTGCAGCAACGAACTTCGGCGTCGGCAGGCCCATCATTTGCGCCAGCAGATTGCCCAGGCGCGGACGCAGCTCCTGACGGTCGATGATCATGTCGATGGCACCGTGCTCCAGCAGGAACTCGCTACGCTGGAAGCCTTCCGGCAGTTTTTCACGCACGGTTTGCTCGATCACACGCGGACCGGCAAAACCGATCAACGCCTTCGGCTCGCCGACAATCACGTCGCCCAGCATCGCCAGACTGGCGGAAACGCCGCCGTAGACCGGATCGGTCAGTACGGAGATGAACGGGATGCCTTCTTCACGCAGACGCGCCAGCACCGCAGAGGTCTTGGCCATCTGCATCAGGGAAATCAGCGCTTCCTGCATCCGCGCACCGCCGGAAGCCGCGAAGCAGACCATTGGGCAACGTTTTTCCAGGGCGTAGTTGGCGGCGCGAACGAAACGCTCACCGACGATGGCGCCCATCGAACCACCCATGAAGGAAAACTCGAACGCCGAAACCACGACCGGCATGCCCAGCAAAGTGCCGCTCATGGACACCAGCGCGTCTTTTTCGCCGGTCTGCTTTTGTGCAGCGGTCAGGCGGTCCTTGTACTTCTTGCCGTCGCGGAATTTCAGACGGTCGACCGGCTCCAGGTCTGCACCCAGTTCGGTACGCCCTTCAACGTCAAGGAAGATGTCGATACGGGCGCGGGCGCCAATACGCATGTGATGGTTGCACTTGGGGCAAACGTCCAGGGTCTTTTCCAGCTCCGGACGATACAGCACAGCCTCGCAAGACGGGCATTTGTGCCAAAGACCTTCAGGCACCGAGCTCTTCTTGACCTCGGAACGCATGATCGAAGGGATCAGTTTGTCTACTAACCAGTTGCTCATGCTTTCTTTCTCCAGTACCGGCGGCCCGAACGCTCTGGTTCGCGGCCCCGTGTATGCCCTAGCGCTAAATTCATGTGTGCGAAGAGGGTCGATGGACTGCCGCGGTCAGCGCGAAACATGACCTGCGTGCAACCAGAAACCCTCGGATCTGCCTGCTGTGTGCAGTGCATCCGCTTTGTACAGTGCAGTGGACGGCGGCAGTCTGCCAGCCGTCACATCAACAGGTGCTACCGCGTACCGCTTTGATAAATGCCTGAATCTTTGCGTGATCCTTGATGCCCTTGCTCGCCTCTACCCCGCCGCTGACATCCACGGCATAAGGCCGAACGCGCGCAATCGCTTCGGCGACGTTATCCGGCGTCAGACCGCCCGCCAGAATGATCGGCTTGCTCAAGCCTTGCGGTATCAGTGACCAGTCAAACGCCTCGCCGGTTCCTCCGGGCACCCCTTCGACATAGGTATCGAGCAGGATTGCGCTGGCGCTGGCATAAGCATCACAGGCCGCGGCGATGTCATCTCCTGCCTTGACCCGTAGCGCCTTGATGTACGGACGGTGCCAACCCTCGCAATCCGCCACGCTTTCATCACCGTGAAATTGCAGCAAGTCCAGGGGCACCGCATCGAGAAGCTCACCCAATTCGCAACGGCTCGCATTGACGAACAAACCCACGGTGGTCACGAACGGCGGCAGCGCCTTGATGATCGAGCGCGCCTGCTGGAACGTCACCGCACGGGGGCTTTTGGCATAAAACACGAACCCGATGGCATCCGCCCCGGCCTCGACGGCTGCCAACGCATCCTCTATGCGGGTAATCCCACAGATCTTGCTGCGAACGGCTGACATGTCGATACAACTCCAAGACAAATCCGGGAAAGTCCCGGATGGTAACAAAAGCGTTCGAGGGCGTCAGCCGTCAAGTTCCGAGAAGCCGGTCAGGAAGTGTGGACCAATGTAACGCTCGGGCAATTCGAACTCGTCACGGTACTCGACCTGCACCAGATACAACCCGAATGGATGCGCCGTCACGCCACCGGACCGCCGGATCCGGCTCTCCAGCACCTCTTTCATCCACTCTACCGGACGCTCACCGGCGCCAATGGTCATCAGCACACCGGCAATGTTGCGCACCATGTGATGCAGGAAGGCGCTGGCGCGAATATCCAGCACGATCATCTTGCCGTGACGGGTGACGCGCAGATGGTGCAGTTCCTTGATCGGCGACTTGGCCTGGCACTGGCCGGCGCGAAAAGCGCTGAAATCATGGGTACCCAGCAGGTATTGAGCAGCCTCGGCCATGCGCTCGACGTCCAGCGGGCGGTGGTTCCAGGTCACTTCTTCGTTCAGGTGCGCCGGGCGGATCTGATCGTTGTAGATCACGTAGCGATAACGCCGGGCAATGGCCTTGAACCGCGCATGGAAATGCGCCGGCATGACCTTGGCCCAACTGACACTGACGTCGTGGGGCAAGTTGATGTTGGCACCCATGGTCCAGGCCTTCATCGAACGCTCGACCTGGGTGTCGAAATGCACCACCTGTCCGCAGGCATGCACCCCGGCGTCGGTACGCCCTGCGCACATCAGCGAAACGGGTGAGTCAGCGACTTTGGACAAGGCGTTTTCGAGGGTTTCCTGCACTGTGAGCACCCCGGACGCCTGGCGCTGCCAGCCGCGGTAGCGCGAGCCTTTGTATTCGACGCCCAGCGCGATCCGGAAAAAGCCGTCGGCTGCCATTTCGGCGGCCGGGTTATCTATATTTGCCAAGGAGGGACAGCCTGATGATGTACGCAAAGGCGGGCATTATAAGGCCGCCGGGCGGGGATGCCAGAGAGATCTCCTTTGACTGTTCCGGCCTCATCGCGGGCAAGCCCGCTCCCACAGGTTTCGTGAACGCCACAGAACCTTGTGGGAGCGGGCTTGCCCGCGAAGAGGCCACAGCAGACGACATCAATTCATCGGCCAAACAAAAACGGCAGCCTCAATGGGCTGCCGCTTTGTTTACAACGTACCGAACACTCAAGCCAGGCGCGAAAGCATTTCCCTGGCTTCGCTCTTCTGCTCGGCACTGCCTTCGCTTACCACCTCATTGAGGATGTCACGGGCGCCATCGCTGTCTCCCATGTCGATATAGGCCTGAGCCAGATCCAGCTTGGTAGCGGCTTCGTCAGTACCCGAGAGGAAGTCGAAGTCATCATCGTCACCCAGTGCCGCATCAGCTTCGGTAAAGGTCGGCTCGCCGATGCTGTTGGACAAGCTCTCCAGCTCGGCGTTGACATCACCCAGCTCTGCCGCGAACGCATCCGGCGCATCCATTTCGTCGGCCAGCGACAGATCGAAATCGGCCGGCAATTCCAGATCATCCAGCGCAACCTCAGGAACAGCCGGGGTTTCTGCGACCGGAAAATCCTTCACTCCCTCATCCAGATCCAGAAGGAAATCGTCTTCAGCCAGCATCGCCGGCGACGGCTCCGCACCGAGATCCAGGTCAAGATCGAAGTCCGACAGGTCGTCGAGGTTTTCCTTGATTTCAGTCTGCTGCTGCAACACCGACTCAAAACTCAGGTCGTCGTCCAGCGGGAACTCTCCCAGATCTGGCAACGCCGCCACTTCAGGCTCCGGTGCTGGTGCTGGTGCAGGCGCCACAGGCGCCACAGGCGTAATCGTGTCCAGATCATCCAGGCTCAGGTCGAAGGCGCTGTCGAGGTCATCCTCGAACGGCGCTGGCTCTGGCGCCAGTGCTTGCGGCTCATCGAGCAACAGGTCCTTGACGTATTGCGCGTCCAGTTCGGCAGCAACGGCGGCTGCGGCGATACCACCGGCAGCCACCAGCGCCATGGCCGGGAAGCGGCTTTTGAGTTTTTCAACCTGGGCGTAGTTGTCGCCATTGGCCACCAACTGACGCTCCTGGCCGACGAACGCATCGCGATCGCCTTGCTGGCCGTAGACTTCCATCAATTTCAAGCGCAAGTCGCTGCGCTGAGGCTCTTGCTTGACGCCGTCCTCCAGCAACGCGGCAGCCTGGTTCAGGCGACCGGCATTGATGTGTGACTGAGCCTGGCCCAGCACATCGTCGGAGTACTCGGCAGCCGGCGCCACCAATGGCGCGGCGATCGGCGTGGTCATCACGACCGGAGCAATTACCGGCGCTGGCGCGGGAGCTGGCGTCGGTGCAGTCGCCAGCTTCACGCTTGGCGACGGAACTTCCAGGCCTTCGAAGCTGCTTTCCGGCAAGTCGAAATCGGCCGAGAACGGCTGTTCTTCGGCCAAGGCACGGGCCATGCGCAGATGCTTTTCGGCTTCTTGCCGGGCTTTGCGGCGGCGCGCCAGCAACAGCAGCAGGAGCAGCAGAATCACCGCACCGCCACCTGCCAGGCCCAGCAGCACCGGATTGGTCAGCAACTCATTGAATTTCTGATCGTCGGATGTGCCCGGGGTCGCCTCAACGGGCTTCTCGGCCGGCGCCGGAGTTGCATCGGGCGCTGTGGCCGCTGGCGCAGTATCAACCGGAGCAGGCGCTACCGCCGGATTGGGAGTCAGCTCGGCCGACATTGCCGGAGCCGTTGCGGAGTCTGGTGCGCCATTCGCGCCCTCGGCCTGCAACTTGGCCAGTTGATTGTTCTTCAACTCGATCAGGCGTTGCAGCTTGTCCACCTGGCTTTGCAGGTCGGCCATGCGGCTTTTCAGTTCGGCGTTGTCACGACGACTGGTGTCGAGGCTTTCCTGGGTCACCGCCAGCTTGTTGCTGAGGGCCCTGGCATCTCCGGCAGCCCCTTTGCCACGGTTCTTGCCGGACTCGGCAGACACCAGGCTCAACTTGTCGGTGGTAGCTTGAGCCGGAGCACCATCAGTGCGAGCGCGATTGGTGGCGTCAAGCTGTTGCTGCCCTGCACCGGGTTTCGCCACATAACGGCGACCCTGGCGCCAGGCCGTGTTCTGTGCGGCCACTTCGGCAATGGCCTTGGGTTGCGCCAGGCTCGTGCTCTGTGCCTGGTCCGGCAGGCGCAGCACCTGGCCGGTTTTCAAGCGGTTGATGTTGCCGTCAATGAAGGCGTCCGGGTTCAACGCCTGGATGGCCAGCATGGTTTGCTGGATCGAACCGCCATTACGCGCTTTCGCGGCGATTTCCCACAGGGTATCGCGCCGCGTGGTGGTGTATTGGGACGGTTTGGTCGCGCCGGTGACCGGTGCGGCGACGGATGAAGTCGGTGCGGGTTGCGCAGCCGCCTCGGCGGCTTGCGGCGAGAATTTCGATGGATCGAGCAGCACACTGTAGTCGCGCAGCAAACGGCCGTTCGGCCACATGACCTGAACCAGGAACTTCACCATGGGTTCGGAGAGTGGCTTGCTGGAGGTCACGCGCAGGATGCTTTTGCCGCTGGCGTTAAGCACCGGGGTGAAGGTCAAGTCATTGAGAAACGCCTGGCGGTCGACACCGGCCTTGGCGAAATCGTCAGGCGAAGCCAGGCTCGGCACCACTTCGGCGGCGGTGAGATCCTTGACATCGAGCAGCTCGATTTCCGCAACCAGCGGCTGGTTGAGCGTCGATTTCAGGGTCAACTCCCCGAGCCCGAGGGCATGCGCCATACCGGAGGACAGCGCCGAGGCGGCCGCTATTGCTAACACCAGTTTGCGAACTTGAACCATTAGCTCATCCTTAGTTTGAACATTCCTCGGCCAGCGAGAAGGTATTGATAGCCGCTGCCGTAAGGCATTGCGCGCAACGGCGAGGGTCGTCGCGCGCGGTCATTTCATTGATGCCCCGGAAAGCCCTGCAGGGTGGCTCGCCTTCAGCATTCCGGCAAGCATAGGCTCGCGCGGAATCATTCGACAAATTGTTGCAAAGTATCTTTTACAGCAGGTCTTTAATCAACAACTCAGCCAGCTGCACAGCGTTCAGCGCGGCGCCTTTGCGTACGTTATCTGATGTCAGCCACAGATTAAGTTCCGTCAGGTCGTCGATACCGGTGCGCACCCGACCGACGTAGACCACATCCTGCCCTACCGCATCGCCCACCGGCGTCGGGTAATCGCCGGCTTCCACCAGCTCGATGCCGGGTGCGTCTTCCAGGGCCGCATTGATTCTCGCCAGGTCGATTTCACTCGCGGACTGCAGGGTCACGCTATAGCTATCGCCAAAAAACACCGGGGCTTGAATGCAAGTGACGGAAATCTTCAATGAAGGCCGTGCCATGACCTGGCGCAGCTCACGCACCAGGCGTTTTTCCAGCAGCGTATGACCTTGCTCATCCGGTTTGCCGACCTGGGCCAACAGGTTGAAGGCCATCTGCCGATCAAAGAATTTCGGCTCCAGCGGCCGCACATTCAGCAGTTCGGCGGTTTGCCGGGCGAGTTCACTCACGGCTTCGCGGCCCTGGGCCGATACCGCCAGGCTGGCGGTCAGGCTGACGCGCTGCAAATCGAGCAAATCCATCAGCGGCGCGAGCACCACCGCCAGCGTGGTGGCCGACGGGCTTGGACTGCTGACCTGAAACGGTTTTTTCAAGCCGGCCAACACCTGCGCGTTGGCCTCAGGCACAACCTGTGGCGCCTTTTCGGCCGGCAAGGCGCCAGAGAGATCGATCACAGAGCAACCGGCATCGGTCGCACGGGAAGCAAAACTCAAGGAAACCGCCGGGCCGGCCGCGAAAAACCCAAGCTGCACCTTGCTGAAGTCGAACTCATCGACTTCCCGCACCCGCACGTTCTTGCCGCGAAACAGTACTGAACTGCCGGCCGACTCGCTGCTGGCCAGCAGGTGAAGGGTGCCTATCGGGAAGTCGCGCTCTTCGAGAATCTGCACGAGCGTTTCGCCGACAGTACCGGTGGCGCCGATCACGGCAATATCAATGGTCTGGCTCATGGTTTTACCTCTGGCGAAACGGGCGGAGCGGCACTTTACCGGGTGGTTCATGGTGAGGCAATTGATCGGCGAAACCTTGTAGCAGCTGCCGAAGGCTGCGTTCGAGGACGAAGTCCTCGCCTTGGGGGATCCCCTATCATTCAGGAAGACCACGCATTCAGGAAATACGGCTGCTGCACAGCCGAACGCAGGCTTCGCCAGCTGCTACAGAAATTATCGACGCGCATAAAAAAACCCGCACCTCTTTCAAGGCACGGGCTCTTTCATTGCGTCAGTCGATCAACGCTCGAGCAAGATCCGCAGCATGCGACGCAGCGGTTCGGCCGCGCCCCACAGCAGCTGGTCGCCGACGGTAAACGCGCCGACAAACTGCGAACCCATGTTCAGCTTGCGCAGACGGCCGACCGGGATGTTCAGGGTGCCGGTGACCTTGTTCGGGCTCAGCTCCTGAATGCTGGTCTCACGGCTGTTCGGTACCAGCTTGACCCAAGGGTTGTGCTGGCTGATCAGCCCTTCGATATCGGCGATCGGCACGTCTTTGTTCAGCTTGATGGTCAGCGCCTGGCTGTGGCAGCGCATGGCGCCGATGCGCACGCAGATGCCATCGACCGGGATCGGGCTCTTGAAGCGACCGAGGATCTTGTTGGTCTCGGCCTGGGCCTTCCACTCTTCGCGGCTCTGGCCGTTCGGCAGTTCCTTGTCGATCCACGGGATCAGGCTGCCGGCCAGCGGTACGCCGAAGTTTTCGGTCGGGTACGCATCGCTGCGCATGGCTTCGGCCACACGACGGTCGATGTCGAGGATCGCGCTGGCCGGATCGGCCAGTTGATCGGCGACAGCGGCGTGGGTCGCGCCCATCTGCTTGATCAGTTCACGCATGTTCTGCGCGCCGGCACCGGATGCCGCCTGATAGGTCATGGCACTCATCCATTCCACCAAACCGGCCTCGAACAGGCCACCGAGGCCCATCAGCATCAGGCTGACGGTGCAGTTGCCGCCGATGTAGTTCTTGGTGCCCGCGTCCAGTTGCTGGTCGATGACCTTGCGGTTCACCGGGTCCAGAACGATCACCGCGTCATCCTGCATGCGCAGGCTGGAAGCGGCGTCGATCCAGTAACCCTGCCAGCCGGCTTCGCGCAGCTTGGGGAAGACTTCGCTGGTGTAGTCGCCACCCTGGCAGGTCAGAATCACGTCGAGGGTTTTCAGCTCTTCAATGCTGTAAGCGTCCTTGAGCGGAGCAATGTCCTTGCCCACGGACGGGCCTTGGCCACCGACATTGGAAGTGGTGAAAAACACCGGCTCGATAAGATCGAAATCCTGCTCTTCCAGCATCCGCTGCATGAGCACGGAACCGACCATACCGCGCCAACCGATCAGACCTACACGTTTCATCGCAACTACACCTTCTTGAAATGTGGGCCGCTGCCTTGTCTTGAATTTGGCAGCGGGCCCGAGAGATTACAGATTCCGCAGCGCGGCGACTACTGCGTCACCCATTTCCTGCGTACCGACTTTAGTGCAACCGGCCGACCAGATGTCACCGGTACGCAAGCCCTGATCCAGCACCAGGCTGACGGCTTTCTCGATGGCATCGGCCGCGGCCTGCTGGTTGAAGCTGTAACGCAGCATCATCGACACCGACAAAATGGTCGCCAGCGGGTTGGCAATGCCCTTGCCCGCGATGTCCGGCGCCGAACCGTGGCACGGCTCGTACATGCCTTTGTTGTTGGTGTCCAGGGACGCCGACGGCAGCATGCCAATGGAGCCGGTGAGCATCGACGCCTGGTCGGACAGGATGTCGCCGAACATGTTGTCGGTGACGATCACGTCGAACTGCTTCGGTGCGCGCACCAGTTGCATGGCGGCGTTGTCGACGTACATGTGGCTCAATTCGACTTCAGGATAATCCTTGGCCACCTGCTCGACCACTTCGCGCCACAGCTGGCTGGAAGCCAGTACGTTGGCCTTGTCCACCGAGCACAGCTTCTTGCCGCGCACCATGGCCATGTCGAAACCGACACGGGCGATGCGGCGGATTTCGCTTTCGCTGTACGGCAGGGTGTCGTAGGACTGACGCTCGCCGTTTTCCAGGGTACGGGTACCGCGTGGTGCGCCGAAGTAGATACCGCCGGTCAGTTCGCGAACGATCAGGATGTCCAGCCCGGCAACGATTTCCGGCTTCAGGCTGGAAGCCTCGGCCAGTTGCGGGTACAGGATCGCCGGACGCAGGTTGCCGAACAGGCCCAGTTGCGCACGAATTTTCAGCAGGCCGCGCTCAGGGCGGATGTCACGTTCGATGGCATCCCATTTCGGACCGCCAACAGCACCCAGCAACACGGCGTCGGCCGCGCGGGCACGCTCCAGAGTCTCGTCAGCCAACGGCACGCCGTGTTTGTCGATGGCGGCGCCGCCGATCACGTCGTGGCTCAGTTCGAAGCCCAAAGCAAATTTGTCGCTAGCCAACTCCAGAACCTTGACCGCTTCGGCCATGATTTCCGGGCCAATACCGTCACCTGGGAGAATCAGAATCTGCTTGCTCATGCTTTCCTCATGTCATCAGTCGGTGCGCCTTGGGCGCGCCCGGAAAAATTCTATCGCTCGGCGATCAGCACCAGCACATCGGTGCTGAACGAACCATCGGCCTCAATCTCAAAATATTCGCGTACTTCATTGCCCATCGACTGCTGCAACTCGCGGATCGCTGCGCGCATCACTTGCGGTGTGCGCATGCGCTCGACCCAGCTGTTGTACTCCAGGCGCAAGCGCTGACGGGTGGTACTGCGCGTATGCAGCCCTGCCTCGCTGACCTGGCGCAACCACTCGCCGGCGGAATAATCGCGCACATGGCTGGTGTCGCGCAGCACTTCGACGCTTTGCAGGTAAGTGTCGAACAGCGGGCTACCCGGTGACAACACGTCGACGAATGCCGCCACACCGCCCGGCTTCAGGACTCGACGCACTTCCCGCAGGGCCACGCCCAGATCGCTCCAATGGTGCGCCGAATAACGGCTGAAGACGAAATCAAACTCGCCATCGGCGAACGGCAGGCGCTCGGCGGCGCCGTTGACCGTGGACACGTTAGCCAAACCACGCTCGGCAGCAGCGGCAGCCACCACGTCGAGCATCTGCTGCGACAGGTCGTAGGCCACCACTTCTTTCACCAGGGACGCCACATGAAAGCTCACGTGACCGGCGCCGCAACCCAGATCCAGAACCCGCGCCTCGCCCTGCCCCGCCAGTTCAGCCTGTAGCAGTGCGAATTCAGTGCCTTGAGCGTGAACGGCGCTGCTCAGGTAGGCCGCGGCCTGTTCGCCGAATTGCTTCTGGACTACCTGGGTGTGCTGGGCGGTGCTGGTCATGCGGACTTCCTTTTTGGCGGTGAGTCTTGGGGTGTCTGTTCTGGCCTCATCGCGAGCAAGCTCGCTCCCACAGGTTTTGTGAACGCCGCAAATCCAATGTGGGAGCGAGCTTGCTCGCGATGGCGTCATTACGCCTTACGCAAAATCAAGCGTCGCGAAACAACCAAGGCTGGCTAGCACGGTGTTTGGCCTCAAACGCCGCAATCGCATCGCCGTCCTGCAACGTCAGGCCGATATCGTCCAGACCGTTCAACAGGCAATGTTTGCGAAACGCATCAATCTCAAAGCTCAACACCTTGCCATCCGGACGGGTCACGGTCTGGGCTTGCAGATCGACCTGCAACTGGTAGCCCGGATTGGCCTCGACCTGCTGGAACAGTTCGTCGACTTCGGTATCGCTCAAGATGATCGGCAGCAAGCCATTCTTGAAGCTGTTGTTGAAGAAGATGTCGGCGTAGCTCGGCGCGATGATGCTGCGGAAACCGTATTCTTCCAGCGCCCACGGCGCGTGTTCACGGCTGGAGCCGCAACCGAAGTTCTCGCGGGCCAGCAACACGCTGGCGCCCTGGTAACGTTCGGCGTTGAGGACGAAGTCCTTGTTCAGCGGGCGCCTGGAGTTGTCCTGATAGGGCTGGCCCACATCCAGGTAACGCCATTCATCGAACAGGTTCGGGCCGAAACCCGTGCGCTTGATCGACTTCAGGAACTGCTTGGGAATGATCTGGTCGGTGTCGACGTTGGCACGATCCAAAGGCGCGACAAGTCCAGTGTGTCGGGTAAATGCTCTCATGATTACTGCGCTCCCTGGATCATTTCACGGACGTCGACGAAACGACCGTTCACAGCGGCTGCGGCGGCCATGGCCGGGCTGACGAGGTGGGTACGGCCACCGGCGCCCTGACGGCCTTCGAAGTTGCGGTTGGAGGTCGATGCGCAATGCTCGCCGGACTCCAGGCGGTCCGGGTTCATCGCCAGGCACATCGAGCAACCCGGCTCACGCCATTCGAAACCGGCTTCGAGGAAAATCTTGTCCAGGCCTTCCGATTCGGCCTGAGCCTTCACCAGACCCGAGCCTGGCACCACGATGGCCTGCTTGATGGTCGAGGCCACTTTGCGGCCCTTGGCGATCACGGCCGCAGCACGCAGGTCTTCGATCCGCGAGTTGGTGCAGGAACCGATGAACACGCGGTCGAGCTGAATGTCGGTAATCGCCTGATTAGCGGTCAAACCCATGTATTTCAAGGCACGGACGATGGAGTCGCGCTTGACCAGGTCCATTTCCTTCGCAGGATCCGGCACGTTCTGATCGACCGCCAACACCATTTCCGGCGAGGTGCCCCAGCTGACTTGCGGCTTGATCTGGGTCGCGTCCAGCTCGACAACCGTGTCGAACACGGCATCGGCGTCGGACACCAGGTCTTTCCAGGCTTCGACGGCCAGATCCCATTCCGCACCTTTCGGAGCGAATGGACGGCCCTTGACGTAAGCCACGGTCTTTTCGTCAGCCGCTACCAGACCTACGCGAGCACCGGCCTCGATGGACATGTTGCAGATGGTCATGCGGCCTTCGACGGACAGGTCACGAATCGCGCTACCGGCGAATTCGATGGCGTGGCCATTACCGCCGGCGGTACCGATCTTGCCGATCACGGCGAGGACGATGTCCTTGGCGGTCACGCCGAACGGCAATTGGCCTTCGACGCGCACCAGCATGTTTTTCATTTTCTTGGCGACCAGGCACTGGGTGGCGAGCACATGCTCGACCTCGGAAGTGCCGATACCGTGCGCCAAGGCGCCGAATGCGCCGTGGGTCGAGGTATGGGAGTCGCCGCAGACCACGGTCATGCCCGGCAAGGTGGCGCCCTGCTCCGGGCCGATGACGTGAACGATGCCCTGGCGAACGTCGTTCATCTTGAACTCGACGATGCCGTATTCATCGCAGTTGTCGTCCAGGGTCTGGACTTGCAGGCGCGAAACCTGGTCAACGATAGCGTCGATGCCGCCCTTGCGCTCCGGCGTGGTCGGTACGTTGTGGTCCGGGGTCGCGATGTTGGCATCGATGCGCCATGGCTTGCGCCCGGCCAGACGCAGGCCTTCGAAGGCTTGCGGCGAGGTCACTTCGTGGATGATGTGACGATCGATGTAGATCAGCGCAGAGCCATCGTCGCGCTGCTTGACCAAATGCGAATCCCAGAGCTTGTCGTAGAGCGTTTTGCCGGCCATCAGACGGTTCCTCATCAGCTTGTTTCTATGCCCCGGATTTTGAATGACTCAATAACCCCTTGGCTTGTGAGGCTGATCCTATGGGGTTACATTAAATAACTCAAATTCATATTTTTTATGCTTTGGATAACCAACTGGAATGCAGCCATGGACCTCGCCAACCTCAATGCTTTTATTGCCATTGCCGAGACAGGAAGTTTCTCTGGTGCCGGTGAACGACTGCACCTGACCCAACCGGCCATCAGCAAACGCATCGCCGGGCTGGAGCAGCAGTTGAAGGTGCGGCTGTTTGATCGCCTGGGCCGGGAAGTCGGCCTGACCGAGGCCGGACGCGCCCTGCTGCCGCGGGCCTATCAGATTCTGAATGTGCTGGATGATACGCGTCGCGCCTTGACCAACCTCACAGGCGAAGTGACCGGCCGTCTGACCCTGGCGACCAGTCACCACATCGGCCTGCACCGCTTGCCACCCTTGTTAAGGGAATTCACCCGGCGTTACCCACAAGTGGCGCTGGATATCCAATTCCTCGATTCGGAAGTGGCCTACGAGGAAATTCTCCATGGCCGTGCCGAACTGGCGGTCATCACCCTCGCACCGGAACCCCATGCACTGGTCAAGGCCACCCCGGTGTGGGACGACCCGCTGGATTTCGTGGTCGCACCAGAGCATTCACTGCTCAACAACGGCAAAGTCAGCCTGTCGGACATCGCCCGACACCCGGCGGTATTCCCCGGCGGCAACACTTTTACCCACCACATCGTGCAGCGGCTGTTCGAGGCCCAGGGCCTGACGCCAAACATTGCCATGAGCACCAACTACCTGGAAACCATCAAGATGATGGTCTCGATCGGCCTGGCCTGGAGTGTTTTGCCGCGCACCATGCTCGATGACCAAGTGGCACGCATACCTTTACCGGGCATACAGCTCACTCGCCAGCTAGGCTATATCCTGCACACGGAAAGGACGCTGTCGAATGCTGCGCGGGCCTTCATGGCCTTACTGGACGCTCAACTCGATCTGCCAGGGACTCAAGGCTGATTTGTGCTACTCCTGTAAAGCCGCGAATTCCTGCAACAAACGCCCAAACTCAGCCTAAGGCTTGCCAATGCCGAAATCTGTTGACCGTATTCCGCCGATGCCGCGGATTCAGGCGATTGACCCAAAAAGCTCCGAGCAGAGCTGGGAAAGTGCACCGCAATTGCTGGCCGCACTCAACGGCGCGCGCCTGGGCGCCTGGTATTGGGACATCGAGCGCGGGCAGATCAGCTGGTCCCGGGGCACGCAGGCGCTGTTCGGCTTCGATCCCCGGCAACCGCTGCCACAGGATCTGGAATACCTCGACCTGCTGCCTCCGGAAGATCGCGCCAAAGCCGTTCGCGCGTTTCACGCGGTCATCGCAGGCGCGCCACTGGAGCAAGCGATGCATCACCGCATCCGCTGGCCCGATGGCAGCCTGCACTGGCTGGAAATCAACGGCAGCCTGTTGCCGGACAAGCACGGCAGGCCACGGATGATCGGCGTAATCCGCGAGATTACCCACCAGCGTCAGCGCGAACAGGCGCTGAGCAGCTCGGAAAAACGCTTCGCCACCCTGTTTCACCTGTGCCCGAACATGGTCCTGCTGACCCGCCAGGAAGACGGCCTGATTTCCGAAGCCAACCAGTATTTCGAAAGCCTGTTCGGTTGGCCGGTGCAAAACGCGATCGGCCGCACCACGCTTGAACTGGGCCTTTGGGTGCATCCCGAGCAACGGGCCGAACTGGTCAAGGCCACCAAAGCCAAAGGCGACCTGGTCAGCATGGAAGTGCAGTTTCGCGCCAGCAATGGCCAAATCCACGACGGCATCCTCAGTGCGCAAAAAGTCGAGCTCGAAGGTCAGCCCTATCTACTGAGCACGTTCCTTGACACCACCGAACGCAAAATCGCCGAACATGCCCTCAAGGACAGCCAGGAACGCCTCGACCTGGCCCTGGATTCGGCACAACTCGGTACCTGGGACTGGCACATTCCCAGCGGCATGCTCTACGGATCGGCACGGGCCGCCCAATTGCACGGCCTGGACGCCAAACCCTTTCACGAATCCTTCGACGAGTTCTTCGAAGGCGTGCCCGGCGAAGAACGTGACACCATGCGCGACGCTTACCGCAGCCTGCGTGAAGGTCCGGCCGGCAACTATCAATTGACCTACCGCGTGCAATTGCCCGATGGCAGCTCGCGTTACCTGGAAAGCCGCGCCCGCCTCTACCGCGATGAAAACGGCGTGCCGGTGCGTATGGCCGGCACATTGCTCGACATCACAGACCAGGTAGAGCGCGAACAACGGCTGGTGGCCTCCGAAGAAAAATTCGCCACGCTGTTCCAGGTCAGCCCCGATCCGATCTGCGTCACCCACCAGGACAGCGGCCAGTTCATTGAAATCAACTCCAGCTTCACCCAGACCTTCGGCTGGAGTACCGCCGATGTGATCGGCCGCAGCGCCGACGAAATCGGCCTGTGGGACGCTTCGGCGAAAAGCCTGCGACGGATCGAACAAGTGATCCGCGAGCAAGGCCTGAACAACGTGGCCATTCTGGTCCAGCACAAGGACGGACAGGCCCTGACGTGCGTGATTTCCAGCCGCCAGATCAGCGTCGGCGACCAGCCCTGCATCGTCACCACCCTGCGCGACATCACCCAGCAACAGCGCTCGGAAGCGGCGCTCAAGGCCAGTGAAGAGAAATTCGCCAAGGCCTTCCACTCCAGCCCCGACGCCATCACCATCACCGAGCGCGACACCGGACGCTATCTGGAGGTCAACGACGGTTTCTGCCGCCTGACCGGTTATCGCGCCGAGGAAGTAGTGGGCCGCACGGTGTATCAGGTGGGGATTTGGGCGGAAGAAAAACAACGCTCGGCGCTACTGGCCGAATTGCAGATCAAGGGTCGGGTTCATCACCAGGAAATGCTCGGGCGCAACAAGAACGGCGAACTGCTCACCGTCGAAGTCTCGGTGGAGCCGATCACCCTCAACGAAACCGCCTGCCTGCTGCTGACCGCGCGAGACGTCAGCCTGCTGAAAAACGCCGAAGCGCAGATCCGCCACCTGGCCTACCACGACCCACTGACCAACCTGCCCAACCGGGCGCTGCTGATGGATCGGCTCAGCCAGCAGATCGCCCTGCTCAAACGGCATAACCTGCGTGGCGCGCTGATGTTCCTCGACCTCGACCACTTCAAGCACATCAACGACTCCCTCGGGCACCCGGTGGGCGATACCGTGCTGAAAATCATCACCGCGCGCCTGGAGGCCAGCGTGCGCATGGAGGACACCGTTGCGCGCCTGGGCGGTGACGAATTCGTGGTGCTGCTCAGCGGTCTCGAAGGCTCGCGCAGCGAGGTCAGCGATCAGGTTCGCGAACTGGCCGACACCATCCGCGAGTTGCTGTCCGAACCGATGTTCCTCGACGGCCAGCGCCTGCAAGTGACGCCAAGCATCGGCATTGCGCTGATCCCCGATCACGGTTCGACCCCGACCGACCTGCTCAAGCGCGCCGACATCGCGCTCTATCGCGCCAAGGACTCGGGCCGCAATACCGCGCAGATGTACCACAACACCATGCAGAAGGCTGCGAGCGAACGCCTGCGCATGGAAACCGACTTGCGTCTGGCGCTTTCCCGGGGTGAATTTCACGTGCATTACCAACCCCAGGTCGATGCCCGGGGCGACCGCATCGTCGGCGCCGAGGCCCTGGTGCGCTGGAATCATCCGCAGCTCGGCGCGCAGTCACCCACCGAGTTCATCAAGGTGCTGGAAGACAGCGGACTGATTCTGGAGGTCGGCAACTGGATCCTCGACGAAGCCTGCCAGGCATTCAAACAGTTGATCGACGACGGCCTGGTGAATCCGTACAAATTCAGCTTGTGCGTGAACATCAGCCCGCGCCAGTTCCGTCAGAATGACTTCGTCGAGCGCGTCGAAAACAGCCTGTCCAGCTATGGCCTGCCCTGCTCACTGTTGAAGCTGGAAATCACCGAAGGTATCGTCATCCAGAACCTGGAAGACACCATCAGCAAAATGCGCCGCCTGAAAAAACTCGGAGTGAGCTTCGCCATGGACGACTTCGGCACCGGCTATTCCTCGCTGACCTACCTCAAGCGCTTACCGGTCGACACCCTGAAAATCGACAAGTCGTTCATCCGCGACGCCACCAGCGACCCGAACGACGCCGAGATCATCCGCGCCATCGTCGCCATGGCCCACAGCCTGGACTTGAAGGTGATTGCCGAAGGGGTGGAAACAGCGGAGCAACTGGAGTTCTTGCAGGGGTTGGAGTGTCACTTCTACCAAGGGTATTTGCACAGTCAGCCATTGCCGGTGGAAGAGTTCCAAAAACTCCTGAAATAACCCCCCCTGTAGCAGCTGGCGAAGCCTGCGTTCGGCTGCGAAGCAGTCGTAAAACTTGTGTGCCAAATGCTCCTGAAACACCGCGGAGTCAGGCTTGACGACTGCTTCGCAGCCGAACGCAGGCTTCGCCAGCTGCTACAGGGCATGCGTAAAATAAAAAAGGGCGCTGCAAGGGCGCCCTTTTCGTTGCTCTGGCTTAGTGTTGCAGAGCCGGTTTCTGCGTCCCGTTGATCGGGATGCGCTTGGCTTTCGCCTCTTCCGGAATCACCCGCAGCAGGTCGATACTCAACAGACCGTTGCTCAGGCCGGCAGCCTTGATTTCGATGTGGTCCGCCAGACGGAAGGACAGTTTGAAGGCACGTTGCGCAATGCCCTGATACAGATAAGTGACGTCTTCGTTCGCGTCGCGTTTACCGCCACTGATGGTCAGCACACCTTTCTCGACTTCGAGCTCCAGGTCTTCTTCCTGGAAACCAGCCGCTGCGATGACAATACGGTACTGGTCGTCGCCGTGTTTTTCCACGTTATAGGGTGGATAGCTGCTGCCTGGCTCGTTGCGCAGGGCGGTCTCGAACAGGTCGTTGAAACGGTCGAAACCTACCGAGGAACGGAACAGTGGGGCCAGGGAAAATGTAGTAGCCATGATTCAAATCTCCTGAAAACAATCAGCAAGGTTTTTTGTCTCCGCGACCCGAATTCGGCATCGCGTAATCCTTAGATAGGGACCGCTGATTGCATTTCAAGAGATTATTTTCTGCTTTTTCAAAAAGAGTTTCAGGCCGCTTCCGCTACCGTCAGCCCCAGCAAACGCGAGACGTTATCCAGCTCGGTCTCACGGCGCAGCACGGTAAACAGCTCCACCGCCTCGGGATAATTGCGGGTCAGCATCGCCAGCCATTGTTTCAGGCGACCCGGCGACTGGCGTGGCGTCATCTGTGCCTTGGCTTGCAGCCAGAAGTCCTGGATCAGTGGCAGCAACTCGGCCCAGGTCATCTCGACGACCTCTTCGCCGGCCCGCGCCGCGGCGATTTGCCGGGCCAGATCCGGACGCGAAACCAGGCCACGACCGAGCATGATGTCTTCCACGCCGCTGATCTCGCGGCAACGGCGCCAGTCTTCGACGCTCCAGATATCACCGTTGGCGAACACCGGCACCTTGACCACGTCCTGCACGCGCGGGATCCACTCCCAGTGCGCCGGCGGCTTGTAGCCGTCGACCTTGGTTCGCGCATGCACCACGATATGTTCCGCGCCGCCTTCGGCCAGGGCCGTGGCACACACCAGCGAACCGTCCGGGCTGTCGAAGCCCAGGCGCATCTTGGCGGTGACCGGAATGTGTGCAGGGACGGCACGACGGACGTGCTCGACGATCTGGTTGAGTAGCTCGGGTTCCTTGAGCAGTACCGCGCCACCACGGGATTTGTTGACGGTCTTGGCCGGACAGCCGAAGTTCAGGTCAATCACTTCGGAACCCAGCTCGCAAGCCAGCGCGGCATTTTCTGCCAGGCACACCGGATCGGAACCGAGCAATTGCACACGCAGCGGCACGCCTGAGGCCGTCCGGGCACCGTTGAGCAACTCCGGGCCGAACTTGTGGAAATAGGCAGGTGTCAGCAACTGGTCGTTGACCCGAATGAACTCGGTCACGCACCAGTCAATACCACCCACGCGGGTCAACACATCGCGCAGGATGTCGTCGACCAACCCCTCCATGGGCGCCAAAGCAATTTGCATGAAAAACACACTCGAGGAAAAACGTGCGGCAGTTTACTGGGTTTCGGAGAAAATCTGCAGAACATCGCGACCACCTGTGGGAGCGGGCTTGCTCGCGAAAGCGGTGTGTCAGACACGACGCCTTCGTCGGAACGCCGCCCGGAGCAAGCCCGCTCCCACAGGAAGTCAGGGTTGTACCAACTCCTGCGCCCGGATCGCCGAGCCATAGCCCTCGATGAACTCGGCCGGCATGCGCTTGGGCTTGCCCGTGGACAGCTCGATGCAGACGAAAGTGGTCTGCGCCCGCAGCAACGTCGAATTATCGCTGGGGCGCTTCAACTGGAAGTGCCGGGTCATTTTCAGGCGCTGGTCCCAATCGACGATCCAGGTCGCCAATTGCAGCTCATCGCCCTCATAGGCTGCCGCCAGGTAATCGATCTCGTGGCGCACCACCGCCATCGCCCGGTCCAGCCTCCGGTATTCGACCAGATCCAGGCCAAGACGCTGGGAGTGGCGCCAGGCACAGCGTTCGAGCCAGGTCACGTAGACCGCGTTGTTCGCGTGCCCCAACCCGTCGATGTCCTCGGCGTCCACTTGTAGATCAATGATAAATGGCGTTTCCCGATCCCAGCCCATGCCCCACTCCCGGTCATATAGATTCGACCGGGGCAGTGTAACGGATGCTCAAGCCGATTGGCGCGATTGCAGTCGGCGGCCGGCCAGTAGTGATAACACACCATCAATCACCCGAGGGTCAGCCAGCACCCGCTGATGCCCACCCTCCTGCAGGCGCAGCAAACGACTGTCGAACCAGGCTTCGTGGATCAGCTGGGATTCCTTCACAGAGACAAGGTTGTCGTCTTCAGCGTGGACAATCAGGCCGGGCATGTCGAGTTGATAGTGCGCGACATCCAGCGTCGCGGCTCGCATGCCGACGTCTTGCTCGACCTGGCGAATGAACGCCGAGCGGGCCTTCGGTGGCAACCCGACATAACGGGCGAAACCACGCAACACGCCGAGAATCCGCGCCGGTGCGGCAATGGTGACCAGAGTTTCGGTGCGCAAGCCCAACTGGACCGCGAGCATGGCACTGGCGCCACCCATGGAGTGGCCGATAACCGCTTGCAGGGGTGGCAGTTCGGAAGCCGCTTCAAGCATGGCGCGAGCGAACAGCACCACATTCGCTTCACTGCCCGGTGAGCGACCATGGGCCGGACCATCCAGGGCCACGACCGAGTAACCGGCATCGACCAACGCCGTGATCAGGCTGGCAAACTGCGTTGGCCGCCCTTCCCAGCCGTGCATCAGCATCACAGCCGGGCCTTGCCCCCAGCGCAGGGCCGAAAGGCCAAACCGCAGGGTAATACGCTCGGATCTCGCCAACAGCGGCAGCTCCCAGTCACGGGGTGGCAGATCCCGCGGTGTCATGAAGGCCAGTCGCATTTTGCTAGCGACCAGTTTCGGGGCAAACCAGCCCAAGGTGCCATTAACGCCACGAACCCACTTTAACGCGCTCATCGCATTCTCCTCAGGACGCAGCCTTCAGGTCAACGCACTGCCGATTTGGCGGCGCGCAGTAATCGATCGGACAACTCTCCAGGCCCCAGCGCCCGCGCCAGAGCCAGCCCACCCACCATCAAGGCCATGTCGGCCAAGGCTTTTTCGGTGTCTTCAGGACTGGCCGCCAACTGCGCGACCATCAATTCCACATGCTCATTCAGAGCGACACGAAACGCTTCCGGCAGCCGCCCCAGCTCGCCGACCGATGCCGGGATCGGACAGGCCGACTCGGAGGAATCACGGTGCTTGCGCGACAGGTAAAACGCTGCCACCAGAGTGCGACGCTCTTCGCCGGTCAACTGCGCATCCATGTCGGCAATCAGGTCGCGGCGATGACCGAGCAATTGCTTGAACGCCTCGAGCATCATCGCGTCCTTGCTTTCGAAGTGTGCGTAGAAGCCGCCGACCGTCAGGCCCGCCGCACCCATCACTTCGCCCACACTTGGCTCGGCCGGGCCGCGCTGAATCAGCGCTGCGCTGGCAGCCTTGAGGATGCGTTCGCGGGTTTGAGCTTTTTTATCGTTCATCGTTGCCTCCGAATATTACGATTGAAATATTATTCTCATAATAAATTTTAGCAAGTCAAGAGTGTGACCGCTGGTCTGAAGACTGTTTTTTTTGGAAATGGAGGAGTTTGGCCAAACGCCAGACAAACAAAAGGGCCATTCAATAATTGAATGACCCTTATAAAATCCCGCAGAGCGGGTAATCGTGGCGTCCCCTAGGGGACTCGAACCCCTGTTACCGCCGTGAAAGGGCGGTGTCCTAGGCCACTAGACGAAGGGGACACAAACCCTTCTATACAACTGATCAGTGCTGAGAGCTGATCGATTCAAGGCCGGTGTGGCCAGACCTTGAACTGTAAAATTGGTGGAGCTAAGCGGGATCGAACCGCTGACCTCCTGCATGCCATGCAGGCGCTCTCCCAGCTGAGCTATAGCCCCGGATTTTTCGCCTCGCGGCGGAGCGACATCTTGCAACATCGCTTCTGTAAAACTGGCGTCCCCTAGGGGACTCGAACCCCTGTTACCGCCGTGAAAGGGCGGTGTCCTAGGCCACTAGACGAAGGGGACGCAAACCCTTCTATACAACAGATCAACGCTGAGTGTTGATCGCTTCAAGGCCGGTGTGGCCAGACCTTGAAGTGTAAATTGGTGGAGCTAGACGGGATCGAACCGTCGACCTCTTGCATGCCATGCAAGCGCTCTCCCAGCTGAGCTATAGCCCCTCATCGTTGATGTCATCGCTGAGGACGGGGCGAATCTTAAGGGTGTATCGAAAGCCTGTCAAACTTATTTTTGAAAAATTTCAAAATTTTTTGTCGGCATAACAATCACTTACCGCCCTCCCCCCGTAAATCCGGGGCATATCCGCCCCTGTAGCAACTGCCGCAGACTGCGTTCGAGCGCGCAGCGCTCGTGATTCGGACACTGCGTCCTTTCAGACAGATTGCGTCAAGGCCATCGGGGCCGCTTCGCAGCCCAACGCCGCCTGCGGCAGCTGCTACAGGGTAACGGTGGGAATCAGGCGATAGCGCCCAACAGCTTTTCCCACTCTTTGTTTTCTTTCTTCGACACACCGCCCAACAGGTCGATGGCCTGGCGCAGACGGAAACGGGTCAGGTCCGGCCCGAGAATCTCCATCGCATCGAGCACCGACACCGAGCTGGCCTGGCCAGTGATCGCAGCGAACATCAGCGGCATGGCATCACGCAGCTTCAGCTCAAGGGATTCGACCACCGCCTGAATGGTGGCGGTGATGCTGTCCTTCTCCCACTGGCGCAGGCTTTCGAGCTTCCACAGGATCAACTGCATCAACTGGCGAACCTGATCGCCCGAGAGCTTCTTGGATTCGAACAACCTGGCATCAGGGTTGACGCCACCGGCAAAGAAGAACCCGGCCAGTGGTGCAACCTGGCTGAAGGTTTCGACCCGGCCCTGCACGTGCGGCGCGATCTTCATCATGTATTCGGAATTGAACGCCCACTTCTGCACGCGCGCGGCGAACTCTTCCACCGGCAGGTCACGCAGCCATTGGCCGTTGAGCCACGACAGCTTCTCGATGTCGAAGATCGGCCCGCCGAGGGACACGCGCTTGAGGTCGAAGTTGTCGACCATCTCCTGCAACGAGAACTTCTCGCGCTCGTCCGGCATCGACCAGCCCATGCGGCCCAGGTAGTTGAGCATCGCTTCGGGCATGAAGCCCATGCGCTCGTAGAACGTCACCGAGGTCGGGTTCTTGCGCTTGGACAGCTTGCTCTTGTCCGGGTTACGCAGCAGCGGCATGTAGCACAGTTCCGGTTGCTCCCAGCCGAAGTACTCGTACAGCAGGATCAGCTTCGGTGCCGATGGCAGCCATTCTTCGCCACGCAGTACGTGGGTGATGCCCATCAGGTGATCGTCGACCACGTTGGCCAGGAAGTACGTCGGCAGGCCGTCGGTCTTCATCAGGACTTGCATGTCCATGCGGTCCCACGGGATTTCAACGTCGCCACGCAGCATGTCCGGCACCACGCAGACGCCTTCGCTCGGTACTTTCATGCGGATAACGTGCGGCTCGCCGGCCGCCAGACGGCGGGCAACTTCTTCCTTGGACAGCAGCAGCGCGCGGCCGTCGTAACGCGGGGTTTCGCCGCGAGCCATCTGCTCGGCACGCATCTGGTCCAGCTCTTCGGCAGTGCAGAAGCACGGGAAAGCGTGACCGAGTTCCACAAGCTGCTGGCAATACTTCTGGTAGATATCGCCACGCTCGCTTTGACGATATGGACCGTGCGGGCCGCCGACGTCCGGGCCTTCGCTCCAGTCGATCCCCAGCCAGCGCAAGGCGTCGAAAATCTGCTGTTCGGACTCGCGGGTCGAACGCAGCTGGTCGGTGTCTTCGATCCGCAGGATGAACTCACCGCCGTGCTGCTTGGCAAAGCAGTAGTTGAACAAGGCGATGTAGGCGGTACCTACGTGGGGATCCCCGGTAGGCGATGGCGCGATGCGAGTGCGGACGGTGGTCATGGCATGTCTCGAAAAGATAAAAAGCGAAGTTCAAAGCGAACTTCAAACAAGAGCCGAATGGTAACAGGCGACACAGGCCACGCTCCAGTGAACAGGGCATTTAAGCCAAGGTTGCGTCTGTAACGCCCGTATGGCGCGGTGAATGGCCGAATCTCGGCCGATGGCATTTACCGTTTATCAGCTGTATGCCAGATTTGCCTGCTAATAACTTCTCTTACAATTTCTCGACTACAGTTTGCCCCATGCCTGCCCAACTCAAGCGTCGCCTCTTCACGTTCCTGCTGATTGCCCTGTTGATTGCCGGGGGCCTGTTTGCCCATTGGCTCTTCAAGGGGCGCTTTTATGAAAGCACCGACAACGCTTATGTCCAGGGCGAGATCACCCGTGTGTCGAGCCAGTTGGGGGCGCGCATCGATCAGGTGCTGGTGCAGGACAACCAGCATGTCGAGAAAGGCCAGTTGCTGATCAAACTCGAAGTCGACGACTTCCGCCTCGCTGTCGACCGCGCCGATGCCGCCCTGGCCACCCGCCAGGCCGAGCGCCTGCAGGCCCAGAGCAAACTGACCCAGCAGGCCAGCCTGATTGCCGCCAGCGAAGCGCAAGTCGCGTCCAGCCAGGCCAGCCTGGGCCGCTCGCAGATCGACCTGACCCGCGCCGAAACCTTGCGCAAACCCGGTTACGTGTCGGAAGAACGGGTAACCACCCTGTCCGCCGACAACCACATTGCCCGCTCGCAAGTGGCCAAGGCCCAGGCCGACGCGCAAAGTCAGCGCCAGCAGGTCAACGCACTGAGTGCCGAGATCAAACGCCTCGACGCGCAGATCGCCAACGCAAGGACCGACCTCGCCCAGGCCGAATTGAACCTGACCCGCAGCGAAATCCACGCGCCCATCAGCGGCCTGATCGGCCAGCGCGCAGCCCGCGAAGGCCAATACGTGCAGGCCGGCGCTTACCTGTTGTCGATCGTGCCGGACGAAGACATCTGGATTCAGGCCAATTTCAAGGAAACCCAGATTGGCCACATGCAGCCCGGCCAGGAAGCCGAACTGACCTTCGACGCCTACAGCGACACCCCGATCAAAGCCCGGGTCGACAGCCTGTTCGCCGCTTCGGGTGCTCAGTTCAGCCTGTTGCCGCCGGACAATGCCACGGGCAACTTCACCAAAGTCGTACAACGGATTCCGGTAAAACTGACCTTCGCCGCGGACAACCCGTTGCGCGGCAAGATTCGTCCGGGCATGTCGGTCACCGCCAAGGTGAACATCAAGGACGCCCCTGAAGATGTCACCCCCAAAGTGAGCAACAAAGACACCCCTGACAATGGCCGGTGATCAACTGATCCGCACGGTCGGCGAACCGACCCGGCGCGACTGGATCGCGGTGATGAGCGTGATGCTCGGCGCGTTCATGGCGGTGCTGGACATCCAGATCACCAACTCCTCGCTCAAGGACATCCAGGGCGCGCTGTCGGCGACCCTGGAAGAAGGTTCGTGGATCTCCACCTCGTACCTGGTGGCGGAAATCATCATGATCCCGCTCACCGCCTGGCTCGTGCAGTTGCTGTCGGCCCGGCGTCTGGCGGTGTGGGTGTCCCTCGGTTTCCTGGCCGCGTCCCTGCTCTGTTCCATGGCCTGGAGCCTGGAAAGCATGATCGTGTTCCGCGCCCTGCAGGGTTTTACCGGCGGCGCGCTGATTCCGCTGGCGTTCACCCTGACCCTGATCAAGCTCCCGGAACACCACCGCGCCAAAGGCATGGCCATGTTCGCCATGACCGCCACCTTCGCACCCTCCATCGGCCCGACCCTCGGCGGCTGGCTGACGGAGAACTGGGGTTGGGAATACATTTTCTACATCAACATCCCGCCCGGCCTGATCATGATCGCCGGCCTGATGTATGGTCTGGAGAAAAAAGAAGCGCACTGGGAGTTGCTGAAAAGCACCGACTACGCCGGCATTCTCACCCTCGGCGTCGGGCTCGGTTGTTTGCAGGTGTTCCTGGAGGAAGGCCATCGCAAGGACTGGCTGGAGTCCAGCCTGATCGTGACTCTGGGCAGTATCGCACTGGTCAGCCTGATCACCTTTGTCATCGTGCAGTTTTCCAAACCCAATCCGTTGATCAATCTCGGCATTCTCGGCAACCGCAACTTCGGCTTATCCAGTATTTCCAGTGTCGGGATGGGGGTCGGGCTGTATGGCTCGATCTACCTGCTGCCGCTGTACCTGGCGCAGATCCAGAACTACAACGCCCTGCAGATTGGCGAAGTGATCATGTGGATGGGCGTGCCGCAGCTGTTTCTGATCCCGCTGGTGCCCAAGCTGATGAAGTTCATCTCGCCGAAATGGCTGTGTACGCTGGGTTTCGGGTTGTTCGGGTTGGCGAGTTTCTCTTCGGGCGTGCTGAACCCGGACTTTGCCGGGCCGCAGTTCAATCAGATCCAGATCATCCGCGCCCTCGGGCAGCCGCTGATCATGGTGACCATCTCGCTGATCGCCACCGCCTACATCCTGCCCCAGGATGCGGGATCGGCCTCGAGCCTGTTCAACATCCTGCGCAACCTCGGCGGTGCCATCGGCATCGCCCTGCTCGCCACGCTGCTGGATGCGCGGACCAAGGTTTACTTTGATTACTTGCGCGAAGCCATCGTGCCGAGCAATCCGCAGGTGGCCGAGCGCATTGCCTCGCTGACCGACCGGTTGGGCAATGAAACGGCAGCACTGGGCAAACTCAGCGAGATCGCCCACCAACAGGCATCGATCATGGCCTACAACGATGCGTTTCATTTTGTCGGGATTGCGCTGGGGATCAGCATGCTGGCGGTGTTGCTGACCAAGAAGTTGCCGGCGGGGTTGAAGGCTGGGGAAGCACACTAATTGATACTTGCAGTGTCCTGACCGGCCTCATCGCGAGCAAGCTCGCTCCCACATTGGACCGAGTCCATCAGGACAACCCGATCAACTGTGGGAGCGAGCTTGCTCGCGATGAGGCCAGTTCAGGCACTGCAAATCAAAACTCCCACATCGGACCGCGTCCCTCAGGACAACCCGATCAACTGTGGGAGCGAGCCTGCTCGCGATGGCGGCCTGACAGGCACTGCAAATCTCAAACAGTGATCAACCGCTCGCGCAATTTGCCAATTTCATCGCGCATCTGCGCCGCTGCTTCAAATTCCAGATCACGCGCCAACGCATACATCTTCTCTTCCAGGGCCTTGATACGCTTGGCGATCTCGCCCGGCGAGCGCAATTCCGCTTCGTACTTGGCGTTCTCCTCGGCCGCCTTGGCCATGCCTTTGCGTTTTTTGCTGCGTGAACCGGGCACGGTGGCGCCTTCCATGATGTCGGCAACGTCCTTGAACACGCCTTTGGGCGTGATGCCGTTGGCCAGGTTGAAGGCAATCTGCTTGTCGCGACGGCGCTCGGTTTCGCCGATCGCGCGCTCCATGGAACCGGTAATGCGGTCGGCATACAGAATCGCCCGACCATTGAGGTTACGCGCCGCGCGGCCGATGGTCTGGATCAGCGAGCGCTCGGAACGCAGGAAGCCTTCCTTGTCGGCATCGAGGATCGCCACCAATGAGACTTCCGGCATGTCCAGACCTTCACGCAACAGGTTGATCCCCACCAACACATCGAAGGTGCCGAGGCGCAGGTCGCGGATGATTTCGACCCGTTCCACGGTGTCGATGTCCGAGTGCAGATAACGCACGCGCACACCGTGATCCGCCAGATAGTCGGTCAAGTCTTCGGCCATGCGTTTGGTCAGCGTCGTGACCAGCACTCGCTCTTCCAGAGCGACACGCTTGGTGATTTCCGACAGCAAGTCGTCGACCTGGGTCAGTGCCGGGCGGATCTCGATTTGCGGGTCCACCAGTCCGGTCGGGCGCACCACCATGTCAATGACGCGCCCGGCGTGCTCGGCTTCATAGTTGCCCGGCGTCGCCGAGACAAAAATCGTCTGCGGACTGATGCTTTCCCATTCATCGAAACGCATCGGCCGATTGTCCAGGGCCGAGGGCAGACGGAAACCGTATTCGACCAGGGTTTCCTTGCGCGAGCGGTCGCCCTTGTACATGGCGCCCACCTGCGGAACGCTGACGTGGGATTCGTCGATCACCAGCAAGGCATCCGGCGGCAGATAGTCATAAAGCGTCGGCGGCGGCGCGCCGGCTTCGCGGCCAGACAAATAACGCGAGTAGTTTTCGATGCCGTTGCAGTAACCCAGTTCGAGGATCATCTCCAGGTCGAAACGGGTGCGCTGCTCCAGGCGCTGGGCTTCCACCAGTTTGTTGTTGGAACGCAGGTATTCCAGGCGCTCCTGCAACTCGACCTTGATGCCTTCGACTGCGCCCATCAGGGTTTCCCGTGGCGTCACGTAGTGGCTCTTCGGGTAGAAGGTGAAGCGCGGCAGCTTGCGAATGACTTCGCCGGTCAGCGGATCGAACGCCGACAGGCTTTCCACCTCATCGTCGAAGAGTTCGATGCGGATCGCTTCAAAATCGGATTCCGCCGGGTGGATATCGATCACATCACCACGCACGCGGAAGGTCGCACGGGCAAAATCCATGTCGTTGCGGGTGTATTGCAGGTCGGCCAGGCGGCGCAGCAACTCACGCTGATCGAGCCGGTCGCCGCGATCCACGTGCAACACCATCTTCAAATAGGTTTCCGGGCTGCCCAGACCGTAGATGCACGACACCGTGGTGACGATGATCGCGTCCTTGCGCTCGAGCAACGCCTTGGTCGCCGACAAACGCATCTGTTCGATGTGGTCGTTGATCGATGCGTCTTTCTCGATGAAGGTGTCCGAGGACGGTACGTAGGCCTCAGGCTGGTAGTAGTCGTAGTAGGAAACGAAATATTCCACCGCGTTGTTCGGGAAGAACGCCTTGAACTCGCCGTACAACTGCGCCGCCAGGGTCTTGTTCGGCGCCAGCACCAGCGTCGGGCGCTGCACCTGGGCGATCACGTTGGCGATGCTGAACGTCTTGCCCGAACCGGTCACACCAAGCAGCGTCTGGTGCGCCAGCCCGGCCTCGATACCCTCGACCATCAGGCGGATGGCTTCCGGCTGATCGCCGGCGGGCTCGAATCGGGTGACTAGCTGGAATTCAGACATGAAATACCTCTGGATCACTCTTGCCGGTAAAACCGGCACGAACGAGAAAGACCGCAAACGACCGATGTCGCCCGAAGAAAAAACTGGATTGTGCTCAATGTGGAGCCGATTGCCAGCGCTTTCAAGGCAAACGTCCTACATCACGCAAAACCTTTGCCGACGCCATTCGACTAACGGTCGATAAATAATCGGAAAAACTTACCCGAAATGCTGATTCGCCTGTCGCCAGCCATCGCTGATGGCCTCTATACTAGCTCCCCGTTTGTGCACCGCTCTAGTGCATTCGGCTGGAGCGCGACACGTCCCTCCACTCTCCATTCAGAGCCGCCGCAATAATGAGCCTGTTCTCCGCTGTCGAAATGGCACCACGCGATCCAATCCTGGGCCTCAACGAAGCATTCAACGCCGATACCCGGACCAACAAAGTCAACCTGGGGGTCGGTGTTTACTGCAACGAGGAGGGGCGAATTCCACTCCTGCGCGCCGTTGTCGAAGCCGAAACCATTCGCGCCGCTCAACACGTTTCCCGTGGCTACCTGCCAATCGACGGCATCGCCGCCTACGACCAGGCTGTGCAGAAATTGCTGTTCGGCAATGATTCGCCGCTGATCGCTGCCGGCCGTGTAATCACCACCCAGGCCGTTGGCGGTACTGGCGCACTGAAAATCGGTGCCGACTTCCTCAAGCAACTGCTGCCGAACGCCGTCGTGGCAATCAGCGACCCGAGCTGGGAAAACCACCGCGCCCTGTTCGAAACCGCCGGTTTCCCGGTACAGAACTACCGTTACTACGACGCCGCGACCCACGACGTGAATCGTACCGGCATGCTGGAAGACCTGAACGCGCTGCCAAACGGCTCGATCATTGTGCTGCACGCCTGCTGCCACAACCCGACTGGCGTGGACCTGAGCCCGGCGGACTGGAAAAACGTTCTTGAAGTAGTGAAAGCGAAGAACCACGTGCCATTCCTCGACATGGCGTATCAAGGTTTCGGCGATGGCATCGATGAAGACGCCGCTGCCGTGCGCCTGTTCGCCGAGTCGGGCCTGACTTTCTTCGCTTCCAGCTCGTTCTCCAAGTCGTTCTCGCTGTACGGCGAGCGCGTGGGGGCCCTGTCGATCGTCAGCGAATCGAAAGAAGAAAGCGCGCGCGTGCTGTCGCAAGTCAAACGCGTGATCCGCACCAACTACTCCAACCCGCCGACCCACGGTGCCAGCGTTGTCGCTGCGGTGCTGAACAGCCCGGAACTGCGCGCCCAGTGGGAAGCCGAACTGGCCGAAATGCGCCTGCGCATTCGTGGCATGCGTACCCAGATGGTCGACCTGCTGGCACAAAAAGCGCCGCAGCGCGATTTCAGCTTCGTCGGTCGTCAGTGCGGCATGTTCTCCTACTCCGGCCTGACGGTTGAGCAAGTTCACCGTCTGCGCAACGAGTTCGGCATCTACGCCCTGGACACCGGCCGCATCTGCGTGGCCGCACTGAACCAGAGCAACATCAAGGTGGTGACGGACGCGATTGTCCAAGTCATCTGATAACACCTTGAAATGAAAAACGGGAAGCCATGGTGCTTCCCGTTTTTTATTTGTCGCAGATAAATCTCAAACCACGGGCTCAGCCCTCTAAACTCCACACAATTCAAAATGTGGGAGCGAGCCTGCTCGCGATAGCGATGTATCAGCCACCGTTGATGGTGAATGTGCTGCAGCCATCGCGAGCAGGCTCGCTCCTACAGGAATTATGTACACCCTGGAATTCCTGCGAGAAAACACATGAAAAACGATGACCTGCGCGCCGACCGCGATGACCTGGATGACCTGGATCACTTCATCCCCCGCGCCCCGACAAAACGCGGCAACAACCTGGTGATGCAAGTGGCTGCCGGTGTGTTTCTCGGTGGCCTGGCCCTGTGGCTGGTGCAATTGGGTGCCACGGCGCTCTACGCCAAACTGATGCTTGCCACGATTACCTTCGGCGGCTAAGCCAGTTCGGTCGCACGCTGGCTGGCAGCGTCGTCGTAGGCGACATACAGAGATTCCGCGACCTGGCTCTTGATCGCTTTAGTGCTTTCCAGCCCCAGGACAAAACCTTCCGCCTTGCCACCCGCGCGGTTCAATGCTTCAGCGGTGCCGGCCTGAGTGATGGCGTCGAACAACTTTTCGGCGTGGGGGCCGACACCCTTGGGCAGGCTGATCTGAGAGATGCTCATGGGTGCACCCCGTGGTGTCGAGGTGTGAGGGTCAAATGATTCATGGCGCGTACCTTTTCGGCGAATGGCCGGCAGCGCGTGTCACCACTTCCGGGCAGCCATGGTAGACCTCTGGGGCGATCCTGGTAACCGCCAATCGCCGCTAAACCACCGCCCGTCCCGATGATTCGCTCCAATTGTTATTCGGTGCTTGACTTCTCTTTTTGAATCAGTAAGATACGCGCCATTCCGCGATAGCTCAGTTGGTAGAGCAAGTGACTGTTAATCACTGGGTCCCTGGTTCGAGTCCAGGTCGTGGAGCCAGACAAGCAACATCGAAAAGCCCCTGAATCGTAAGATCAGGGGCTTTTTTGTGGCCGATGAAAAGCCATCTCTTGAAAATCCGTCCCCTGAAAAGAAAAAAGCCGATCTGTCTATTCGACAGATCGGCCCTTTTCAGTCGCCGTGAACGTCAGACATGTTCACTGCTTTTCGCGTGCAACGACCGTGGCTCTGCCACGCCGTGTTCCGATTCCAGCACCGGAATCTCTTTGCCGTCGCAGTCATGCAGCTTACCGTCGCTGAAATAGTCCCCCTCACGCAACGCCGCCAGATCCTGATAACGCAGCACCCGCTCGGTACCGGCCGCAAACACCGATTGCTGATCGGAGTTACCGGCGGTGAGATGGTTGAAGGCCAGGTTCAGCACGATGGCCATGATCGCCGAGGAACTGATGCCCGAATGGAAAATGGTCGCGAACCAGCTCGGGAAGTGATCGTAGAAGTTCGGCGCCGCGATCGGGATCATGCCGAAGCCAATCGAGGTGGCGACAATGATCAGATTGACGTTGTTGCGGTAATCGACCTTGGACAAGGTACGAATACCGCTGGCCGCGACAGTACCGAACAGCACGATGCCGGCGCCACCCAGTACTGAGGTCGGCACGGCGGCGATGACCCGGCCCATGAATGGCAACAGGCCGAGGATCACCAGGAACAGACCGCCAGTGGCTACCACGTAGCGGCTCTTGATACCCGTAACCGCCACCAGCCCAACGTTCTGGGCAAAGGCGCTTTGGGTAAAGGAACCGAAGATCGGCGCGAACATGCTCGACAGCATGTCGGCACGCAGACCGTTGCCCAGGCGCTTGGAGTCAACTTTGGTGCCGATGATCTCACCAACAGCCAGAATGTCGGCCGAGGTTTCCACCAGCGTCACCATCACCACGATGCACATCGACAGGATCGCAGCGAAGTGGAAAGTCGGCATGCCAAAGTGGAACGGTGTCGGGAAGCCGAACATCGGACCCTGGGTGACGGACGAGAAGTCGGCCATGCCGAGGAACACCGCGATGATCGTGCCGATCACCATGGCCAGCAGAATCGACAGGCGGGAGATGGTCGCACTGCCGATTTTGCTCAGCAGCAGCACCAGCACCAGCGTCACCGCCGCCAGACCGATGTTCGCCATGCTGCCGAAGTCCGGCGCGTGACTGTTACCACCCATGGCCCAGCGCGCGGCTACCGGCATCAGCGTCAGGCCGATGGTGGTAATCACGATGCCGGTCACCAGCGGCGGAAAGAACCTGGTGATACGCGAGAACACCGGGGTGATCAGCAATCCGATCAGGGACGCCGCTATCACCGCGCCCAGCACCGATTGAAACCCGCCCTCCCCGCCACTGCTGACAATCGCCACCATGGTCGCGACGCCGGAGAAGGACACGCCCTGTACCAGCGGCAATTGACAACCAAAAAACGGTAAACCCAGGGTTTGCAGCAGCGTTGCCAGCCCCCCCGCAAACAATGAAGCAGCAATCAACAAACCGATGTCCGCCGGCGAGAGCCCGGCCGCCTGGCCGATGATCAATGGTACCGCGACGATACCGCCATACATGGTCAGAACATGTTGCAGGCCATAAGCCATATTCGCGCCGATCCCTAGGTTTTCGTCCTCGGGCCGTTGGTGTGAAACATGGGGCGTTTTCATGGTAGGGGGTTCCCTGGTTTTTGTTATTCGCACACTGTATGCAATAGTCAGGACAAATGTCTATAGAGTTGTATACAACTTATCAGTCACAAAATGGATACCTGTCCATTTCCGCCTGCCACCCCCCTGGCCCCGCCAAAAAACCTTGAAATACATCCCTCCCTGTCCACCCCCGGGTGCTGACTAGTCTTTCGAATTCCTGGCGACCATCGGTATGACCCGCCTCTTTTTTATACATATAAAATATGCATAATGAAGTCATTCGAAATTCAGTACCACAAGGCAAAGAACGCAGCCAACAAACTCAAGCACCAAGGCATCAGCCTCGCGGAGGCAGAACCGGTATTCCATGACGAACGAGCGCTGACCATCGAGGACAACCACCATGAGGAACAACGCTGGATCACCCTGGGGCGGGATGCCAAAGGCCGATTGCTGGTCGTCGCGTACACCCACCGCGATCCGAATTTCGTTCGAATCATTTCCGCGCGCATCGCCACCAAAAGCGAGCGCCGTCAGTATCTGGAGGCATGACCGATGAAAGACGAATACGATTTCAGTAACGCCAGGCGCGGGGCCGTAGTGCCCGCCAAAGGCAAGACCCGCATTACCATCATGCTTGATGACGCTGTCATCGAAGCCGCCCGGGCACTGGCAGAACACGAGGGGTACGGCTACCAGACGGCGATCAACAATACGTTGCGCCGGGCCCTGCTCAACGAAGGCAAGAGCGCACAACTGAAACAAACCCTCACCACTGCCGAACTCAAGGGCCTGGAGCAGAAACTCGCAGAGGCCCTGCGCGAAATTCAACGGGTGATGGAGCCGGGTGTTCGGCCCTGAAACACAAAGGGCCGATCAATCAGATCAGCCCTTTGTGTTGCCCACGTTCAGCCAGCTATTGCGGCGCTGCGATCAATCGTTCCAGAGTCCGCGTCAATTGCGCCTGTTCCGGTACGCGAATGCCGAACTCGCTGTCCAGCAGACCAATCAATTCCTGCACATCCGTCACCTGCCGCCGCTCGCTATCATGGCCAATCCGGTGAATCGCGAAGCTGCCATTGTTGAGCGTACGCCGCCACCCCTCCCCGGTGCGCGCCACCATCAACTGCTTGACGAAAGTCGACTCGGGGTGGGTCGAGACGTACCAGTTGCCCACAGCAAAATCGATATCTTCCTGGCGCTGCAGGTCGAAGATGTACATCGCTCGCCATTCACCGGCAACGTTGGCGCGCAGGGTAAAACCGTCGACGTGCAGGTCGATGCGATACGGCTCGTGAGGGGTGAGTTGTTCGGCGCGGGAGTCGAGCAACAGGGGCGCGGTCGGTACCATGCCGCCGAAGCCGACGTCGGTGATGTAGCGCACGTCATCGATGATGACCAGGCTCAGGCGATGGGTCCGGGCAGTCCAGGCGCCCTCCGGCTGGCCCATCACCACCCGACCGCTGATGGCACGGGCGTCGAAACCCAACGCTTGAAGCAAGGCCAGAAACAGGTTGTTGAGTTCGTAGCAGTAACCGCCACGACCATCGTGCAAGACCTTCTGCTCGATGGACGGCAAGTCGATCAGCACCGGCTCGCCGGATAACGTGGTGAGGTTTTCAAACGGGAAAGCGCCGGTATGGCGCAGTTGCAGTTGGCGCAAGGTTTCCAGGGTCGGTGCCGGAGGTGCATCGAAACCCAGGCGTCGCAGATACAAAGCACGATCGGTCAGGCGTGGCTCGCTCATCGTTCAATCCTTTTGCACGTTCGCTGCGGATCGCTCCGCCGATAGGCGTTATGTATAAGGGATGAACCGGTACGGCCGACAATTGATTTCGCCAATCGCCCAGTGCGGGTCCTGCCGATCAGGCTGAATGGCATGTTGCGCGATGGCACCGAGTGGCGGTGACGAGTGGCACGGTGAAGACAGTTGCTCCCACAGGGTTCTCGTTTGAACATGGATCGGTGGTCCTCTGCGGTCCAGTGCCGGTCACGGTCAAATCCGTGCCACTTTTCAACCGTCCGGCACCCACCGCGCGACCCTTCACGCCAACATCAGGTAACGACCCCTCCCAGGAGACGACCATGATGAACATCAGAATGACTTCGCTGCTCCTGGCTGGATGGTTGTCGGCGATGCCCCTGGCCACGTTTGCGGCGTCCGGCGATGGCGTTAACGCAACCGGTACGACATCGGGCGCAACCCGCAACTCGACCATGCTGCCAGACAACAACAGACCCGGCGTACCCTCGGGCAATAACGGCAGCGGCCATGGCCCCGGCTCGTCTAGCGGCAGCACCGGCGTCAATGGTCCGGGCAGTGGCGCAGGCGGTGGCACCGGAGCTCCCGGAGGTGGAACCGGTGGCGCTGGCGGCGGGACCGGCAGCTGGACAGGCAAAAGCAGCCGATGACGCGCAGTCATTGACTGCTTTTTGTCGCCTGGGGCTTACATCGGCATGACCGCCGACAGGAAAAACACTTCAACGATCGGAACGCATCAACGCCTCGACACCACCGGCCATCGACAACGTTGCCACGCGGTTTCGCCCCGAATGCTTGGCCTGATACAACGCGGCATCCGCCCGCTCAACAAACACGTCCATGCTGTCACGCCCCGACGGCACGAACGAATAGCACCCCAGACTGACCGTCACGTAACCGTTGGGCGAGCCGGTGTGACTGATGTTCTTGTCGATGACGCCGCGGCGGATCTGCTCGGCAATGGTCATGGCGCCGTGGATGTCGGTGTCAGGCAGCAACACCGCAAACTCTTCACCGCCGTAACGCACCGCCAGATCGGCCTTGCGGTGGCAGCAACTCTTCAGCGCGCGGGCCACTTCAGCCAGACAATGATCCCCCACCACATGGCCGTAGGTGTCGTTGTAGCGTTTGAAGTAATCGATATCGAGCATGATCAGGCTCAAGGGGCTCACCTGCCGGGCGCCGCGCCCGAACTCGATGTCCAGCGCCCGCTCGAACAACCGGCGGTTGGCCAGCCCGGTCAGGCTGTCGTGGGTGGCGATCAGCTCCAGCGCCTCCTGGGCCCTGCGCAAGTCCGCCTCGACCCGCTCGCCAACACGCACCTGATGAAGGAACCCCCAACCGAACAACCCCACGCCCAGCAACACCAGGGCAACGATGAGGCTGGAGCGAAACGCCGTGTCGTACCAGCCCGCAAGTATGGATTCCGTGGACGCCGCCGCGGCGACCACCAGTGGATACGCCTCCAGCTGGCGGTAGCCGTACAGGCGTGTCACACCATCGATGATCGACGTGAACATCGCATTGCCGGAGGTGGCCAGTGGCAGGGACTTCTGGAAAATCTCGCTCTGGGCCAGCGACGCGCCGATCTGCCCCTCTACAAAAGGTCGACGCGCCAACAACGTGCCATCGGTCAGGCCGAGAAACATCGTGCCGTTGTCGTCGAGGCTGAAGCTTTTGAAGAACCGGTCGAAGTACGACATCTTGATGCCGGCCAGCAACACGCCCTGGAAGTGGCCATTCCTGTCGTTGACCCGTTTGGAAATCGGGATGATCCACTCGCCGTTTTCCCGACTGCGGATGGCCGGGCCGATGTGCGCCACCGACGATACGTTCTGCTGGTGATACTTGAAGTACTCGCGATCCGCGACCCCGGCACCCCGGGGCAGGTTTTCAAATGAGGTCACCACCCACTGGCCCTTCTGGTCGAACAGCAGGATGCCGTGCAGTTGATCCAGCGCCAGCACCCTCCGGGCGAAGGTCTGCTGCAAGCGTGGTCGCATGTCCGGACCGAAACCGTCGGCCTGAATCCAGTCCACCAGACTGGTCAGCACCAGGTCGGCCTTCATGAAGGTGTCTTCGGCTTGCTGCGCCATGGCCCGTGTCAGGTTCGAAGACGCCACTTGCGCCAGGCTCAGATCATGGCGACGGGACTGTTCCAGTTGCAGGTAGAGCAAACCGCACAGGCACAGACACACCGTGGCAATGAACAATACCGCTGCCTTGCGCAGCGGTATGCGTTTCAATGCGGTGCCAGGGGCGTGGTCCGGGTCGTTAAAGCGAGTGGGCAAAAGTTCATCCTGTCGGGGGGCAAGGCAGGGGCAACGAGCCATAGCCCTCAGTCTTTGTGGGCCGTAGTTTACGGGGTTATCCAGGATAAATGGGTGGCCACTTGCCCAGCGGTATCACACCTGCCCGCAGGTGCTGCCCGGGCACAACGTCCACACCCGGCCTGAGCTGCAAACATGATCCAGGGCAAGCGCTGCCTGTGCGTCAACGAGCTACGATTAGACTGACCTCAAACAGGGAATCGACATGAGCAAGGCAGACGAACTCGCCGCAAAATTGAAACAAACACGGCTGACCGGCACGGATCAGGCGATCGATGGCTGGCCGGGTCAGGTCTACGAACTGTATCAACGGATAGAGACCTGGCTGCTGCCCTTGACCGAAGCCGGCCTGGTCCTGAGGCGCAACCCCACCCACGTATACGAGAGTCACCCCAATGGTGACTCTTACGCTTACGCCATCGACCAGTTGGTGATCGTCGGCAACGAGCACAGCATTACCTTCGACCCGGTTGCGCGTTTCACTGCCGATGGCGAGGGGCGGGTCGAGATTCACTGCAAAGACAACGAACTCGCCCTGTTGCGCACCGTGGGCGAACACGGTGAAACACACTGGTGGCTGCAAACGATCGAGCAGGCCACAACGCAGCTGGACGCGGTAGCGCTGACGGAAACCGATCTGCTTGCAGTGGTGCAACAAGGGCTGGCGCTTTAGGGGCTAATGCCAGTCTGTTAAGTGTTTGAACACCGTAAACCTTGTGGGAGCGAGCTTGCTCGCGATGACGGCTGGACAGTCACACAATGGGTGTCTGACGTAGCAGGATGTTCTCGGTCCTGCCATTGGCCAACTGCTTCTGAATACCGTCGCTGTTCCAGCGCACCGGGTCGTTGAACAACAGCTCGACCAGCTGCAACGGGTTTTCCACACGGATGCAGCCTGAACTGGTGGCCCGAACCGTTTTGGCAAACAGCTCCCGGTGCGGCGTGTCATGCAGGTAAATCGCATAGTCGTTGGGGAAGCGGATCACCACCTGCCCCAGCGAACTGTCGGGCCCGGCATCCTGACGCAGATGGATGCCTCGCGGGTTGCTCCAGTCAACGCTCGACGGATCGAGCACATTGCCTTCGCGATCAATCACGCGAATCCGGTTGGCCTCCAGATAGCCAGGATCGTTCTGGATTTTTGGAATCACGTCCTGCTTGAGGATGGTCGGCGGCACGGTCCAGGTGGGGTTAAACGTGATGTAGGTGATTTCGGCCTGGAACACCGGCGTACTGCGCACCGGTTTACCGACTTGCACCCGCGAACGCCAGATCGGCAGACCGTCGCGGTACATCGCCACCTTGTATCCGGCGATATCGACGATCACGAACGTGCCCTGAAGTTTGTACAACAGCCAGCGGGCGCGCTCCATGTTGACCCGCACCTGATCGATCCGTGCCTCGACAGGCACGTTCAGTGCCGCCAGCGTCGCCGCCCCCGCCACGCCATCGGCACCCAGGTATTGCTCGGTCTGATACTTCTTCACCGCGGCAATGACCTTGCCGTCGTAACCGGCCTTTTTCGACAGGTGTGAGTCCAGGTAACCGCCCGCCACCAGACGCGCACGCAATTGTGCGACCGCCACCCCGTCCATGCCGGGCTTGAGCGATTGCCCTTCGGTGACTTTCGGCCAGCCGCCCGCATCACGGACCTGGCGCAACCGGGCCAGGCCCTCACGCAAGTTGCGGTAAATCTCTTCCTGAGGAGGTGCCTCGGCAAAGGCACGCCCCACGTCATGGGCATCGAGGGCGGCGAACAGGCGGTTCATGTCCTCGCGGGCATTGCCACCGGCAGGTTCGAAATTCCAGTGAATGTCCAGCCGCGACGGATCGACCTTGCCCCGTCGCAGTTGCAGCAGCGCGGTGATGAACGTGCGGGTCGCCGCCATGTCGAACATCGCCCGTTGCGCCGTGGAAGGCACGGCCGCTACCAGCGATTCATGGGCCTGAGCCAGTTCGGTGATGCGAAAATCCGCCGGATTCAGGCCGTCGATCCGGGTGTCTTCGAGGCTCTTGAGTAACTGGGCCACATCACGATCATCCGTCCACGCGGCGCGATAGTTGCGATGCATATAGAAATCCAGCACCACCCGACTGACATCCACACGCTGATGGCGCCTGGACGTGAGCAACGGTGGAAATGCCGTTCGCAGCGGCTCCAGCGTCGCCTGAATCGCCTGGCCAACCGCATCGTCGGGCGCCGCGGCATCGATGGTGCTGCTCGCAGCAGATACCGGCTCGATCGGCGAAGTTTGCGCAAGCGCTGCACCACTGATCAGAAAGCCCATAAAAAATATGCGGCTTATGACGAATGACCTTGTTAATTGCACCATGGATAATCCTTAATCTCCCGTTTCAAACAGCCAGCTTCCCGCGCGCTGCTAGACTCGAAATTATCATGATGAGACCCGACTATGGCGCTAAACCGCTTTGGCCTTTTATTTGCCATTTTACTGACGTGCCTTTCAGTAACGTCAGCCTACGCCGATTCGCTTGAAAACGCGCTGGTCAAAGCAGCACCAGGCGCCGACGCCAAAGTGATTGCCCTGGCCGTTCGTGCCACCCAATGCAGCCGTGCCCAAGGCATCGCCCCGGCCCAAAGACTGGCGGTGATCGATTACTCCCTGCCCTCGACCGAACAACGGCTGTGGGTCTTCGACCTTAAACGACGAAAGTTGCTGTTTCACGAACTGGTCGCCCATGGCCGCAACAGCGGTGAAAACATGGCCACGCTGTTCTCCAACCAGAATGAAAGCCACGCCACCAGCCTCGGCCTGTTCCGCACCCAGGAAAGCTACCGCGGCCAGAATGGATACTCGTTGCGCATGGAGGGCCTGGAGCCCGGTTTCAACGACAACGCCTATGACCGGGCCATCGTCATTCACGGCGCGCCCTATGTCAGCCCGGTGCTGGCCCGCGCCAATGGCCGCATCGGCCGCAGCCTGGGTTGCCCGGCCGTCAGACCGGCGATTGCCCATCGGCTGATCGATTCGATGAAGGACGGGCAGTTGTTGTTTTCCTACTATCCGGACCAACGCTGGTTGAAGTCGTCTTCCTACATCAACTGCGGCAGCGGCACCGTGGCCTCAAGGGAAAACTCCACTTCACGCCGATAAGCAACGCCCCTCCACCTGTCAAAACTGTAATCTTCGCCTCAGCCTGCTGAAAGGCACCGCCCGCTAGCCTCGTCGACAAGTTCAACAGGCTGACGGGCGGAACAGACGGCATGCACTCCCACACTTCAAGACGTACCTTCGTCAAAGGCCTGGCCATCGGCGGGTTCTTCGGCGGCCTCGGGTTATGGCGCACACCCGCCTGGGCGATCAGCAGTCCCGGCGAACCACAGGTGTTGGCCGGTAATGATTTCGACCTGTTCATCGGCGAATCCCCGGTCAACTTCAGCGGCAGCCCACGCACCGCGATGACCATCAACGGCGGCATTCCCGGCCCGCTGCTGCGCTGGCGCGAAGGCGATACGGTGACACTGCGGGTGCGCAACAGACTCAAGGACAGCACCTCCATTCACTGGCACGGCATCTTGCTGCCGGCCAACATGGACGGCGTGCCGGGGCTGAGTTTCAAGGGCATCGTGCCGGGCGGCATCTACGTCTACCAGTTCACCGTGCGGCAGAACGGCACCTACTGGTATCACAGCCATTCGGGGTTTCAGGAGCAATCCGGCGTCTACGGCCCGCTGGTGATCGACGCCAAAGACCCGGAGCCGTTCCAGTACGACCGCGACTACGTGGTGATGCTCAGCGACTGGACCGACGAAGACCCGGTCGGCCTGATGAAGACGCTGAAAAAACAGTCCGATTACTACAACTTCAACAAACGCACCGTGGGCGACTTCATCCACGACGTCAGCGAAAAAGGCTGGGGGCCGACCGTCGCCGACCGCAAAATGTGGGCCGAGATGAAGATGAACCCCACCGACCTGGCGGACGTCGGCGGCGCCACTTACACCTACCTGTTGAACGGCCAGGCGCCGGACATGAACTGGACCGGGGTGTTCCGCCCGGGGGAAAAGCTGCGGCTGCGCTTCATCAACGGCTCGGCCATGACCTACTTCGACGTGCGCATCCCCGGCCTGAAAATGACCGTGGTCGCCGCCGATGGCCTCCACGTAAAACCGGTGAGCGTCGACGAATTTCGCATTGCCGTGGCGGAAACCTTCGACGTCATCGTCGAGCCGACCGAAGCGGCCTACACCCTGTTCGCCCAGGCGATGGATCGCACCGGATACGCACGCGGCACCCTGGCAGTGAAGTCGGGACTGGTTGCGCCGCTGCCGCCACTGGACCCGCGCCCTCTGGTGACCATGGATGACATGGGTATGGCCGGCATGGACCACGGCAGCATGGCGGGCATGGATCACAGCAACATGGCGATGGGTGACATGCCCGGCATGCAGGCCCACCCGGCCTCGGAAACCGACAACCCGCTGGTGGACATGCAAGCGATGTCCACCTCACCGAAACTCGACGACCCCGGCACGGGCCTGCGCCACAACGGTCGCCGCGTACTCACCTATGCCGACCTGCGCAGCACCTTCGAAGACCCCGACGGCCGCGAGCCCGACCGCACCATTGAGCTGCACCTGACGGGCCACATGGAAAAATTCGCCTGGTCGTTCAACGGCGTGAAGTTTTCTGATGCAGAGCCCCTGCGCCTCAAGTACGGCGAGCGGCTGCGGATCGTGCTGGTCAACGACACGATGATGATGCACCCCATCCACCTGCATGGCATGTGGAGCGACCTCGAAGACGAGAACGGCCAGTTCATGGTGCGCAAACACACCATCGACATGCCACCGGGCTCCCGGCGCTGCTATCGGGTCACCGCCGATGCGCTCGGCCGTTGGGCCTATCACTGCCATCTCCTGTACCACATGGAAATGGGCATGTTCCGTGAAGTTCGCGTGGAAGAATGAGGCGCACCCCATGATTCGATTCACCCCGTTTTTTTTAGCACTCGTGACCTCGACGGCGATGGCCGCCAGCGATGACATGCAAGGCATGGATCACAGCCAGATGGACCATGGCCAGATGCAAGGCATGAATCATAGCCAGATGGACCACGGTCAGATGCAAGGCATGGACGAGGGCCAGATGCAGCCCGCCGCGCCCAGCGAAAGCCGTACGCCGATCCCGCCGCTGACCGATGCCGATCGCGCTGCGGTGTATGCCGATCCCGCCGGTCACCATGTGCACGACAACACGCTCAATTCCTTTTTCCTCGCCGACAAACTGGAATGGCAGGACGCCGATGACGGCAGCACCCTGGCCTGGGACTTGTCCGGTTGGGTCGGCGGTGACATCGATCGCCTGTGGCTGCGCTCCGAAGGCGAACGCACCAACGGCGTGACCGAGGACGCGGAAATCCAGGCCCTGTGGGGCCACGCGATTTCCCCGTGGTGGGACGTCGTCAGCGGCGTGCGCCAGGACTTCAAACCGGGCGCCCCGCAAACCTGGGCCGCGTTCGGCGTGCAAGGCATGGCGCTGTACAACTTCGAGGCCCAAGCCACGGCCTTCATCGGCGAAGGCGGCCAGAGCGCCGTGCGGCTGGAAGGTGACTACGACATCCTGCTGACCAATCGGCTGATCCTGCAGCCGACCGTCGAACTCAACGCCTACGGCAAAAACGACCCGCAACGGGGCATCGGCGCGGGGCTGTCCAACACCGAAGCCGGCCTGCGCCTGCGCTACGAAATCCGCCGGGAATTCGCGCCCTACCTCGGCGTGACCTGGAACCGCACCTACGGCAACAGCGCCGATTACGCCAACGACGAAGGCGAGGACCGCAGCGAAACCCGCCTCGTGCTCGGCATTCGGATGTGGTTCTGAACAGACTCACCTCAAACCAACAACAACCGCTTCGAGCGGTAAAGGACCTTGCATGCGCATCATCAAACCCACCGCCGTCGCAATAGCGTTGCTCAGCGGCCTGCTTGTTAGCACCCTCGCTCAAGCACACCCCAAACTACTCTCTTCCACCCCGGCGGAAGGCGTAGAAGGTGCATCACCCGACAAGATCGAACTGCACTTTTCCGAAAACCTGGTCACCCAGTTTTCCGGCGCCAAACTGCTGATGACCGAAATGTCCGGCATGGCCCACGCCCCGATGCCGGTCAAGGCCAAAGTCAGCGGCGGCAGTGATCCGAAGACCATGTTCATCATTCCGACAGCGCCCCTGACTGCTGGCACCTACAAAGTCGAATGGCGCGCGGTGTCGTCGGATACCCACCCGATCACCGGCAACGTCACCTTCAAAGTGAAATGATCGATGAGCGACTCGGCCAACGTCGTGCTGCGGTTTGTGTTGTATGTGGATTTGATGCTGTTGTTTGGCGTGGCGCTGTTCGGGCTTTACAGCCTCAAAGGGCAGGAACGGCTATCCGGGACGGTGCTGCCCTTTCACCGATTGTTGACGGGACCAGCCGTACTCGGCGCGATGCTGTCCATCGCGGGCATGGTGCTGATGGTCAGCACCATGAGCGGTGAATCCGACGTTGCCGAGTTGCGTCCTCACCTCGAGATGATGCTGTTCGAGACAGACGTCGGGTTGGCCTGGGCTGTGCGGATGATTGCATTAGCGGTCGCGGGTTTGGCGTTGATGCTCAACTCACGATCACCCGGCGTCAGCCTGGTGATCGCCGCCACTGCCGGCGGCATCGCCCTCACCAGCCTGGCCTGGAGCGGGCATGGCGCCATGGACGAAGGCAGTCGCCGTTTCTGGCACTTCACGGCGGACATCCTGCATCTGCTGGCGGCCGGCGCCTGGCTTGGCGCGTTGCTTGCGTTTGCCTTGATGGCGCAAATCCGGGTCCTGCAAACCGAAACACACATACGCTTGCTGGCCCGCGCTGTTGAGCGATTCGAACTTGTCGGTGCGCTGATCGTTATGATCATCGCCGTGACGGGCGTGGTGAACTACCTGTTCATCGTCGGGCCGAAGCTCGATGAGGTTTTACTCGGCCATTACGGAATTTTGCTGGCGATCAAAGTGCTACTGTTTGCCGGAATGCTGGTGTTGGCGGCGTTGAACCGCTTTCATCTTGGCCCCTTGCTGGAGCGGTCATTGCGAGAGGGCCAATATGGCGCAGCGGCTAACGCACTTCGGCGCAGTGTGGTGCTGGAAATGACCGCTGCGGTATTGATTGTGGGATTGGTGGCGTGGTTGGGGACGTTGAGCCCGGAAGTGGAATGAGCAATCTTTAGGGGGCGTTGATTTTTCACACTGGTGAAAGTTTCACTACACTCCCCCTTCAAAACCACTCCAGCACAAAAGCCCGATAACAATGACGAAAATCAACAGAGCAATGATGCTCGGCGGCTTGCTCGCACTCTCCCTTGGCGCCCAGGCAGAACCTTCGCACCTGGACAGCGTGATGCAACAGGGACAACTGCGCGTTTGCACCACCGGCGACTACAAGCCCTACACCCTCAAAGCCGAGGACGGCGAGCATTCCGGCATCGACATCGCCATGGCCCGCGCCCTGGCCGACAGCCTTGGCGTCAAGGTCGAGTGGGTGCCCACCACCTGGAAAACCCTGATGCCCGACATGCTCGCCGGCAAGTGCGACATCGCCATGGGCGGCATCTCGGTCACCCTGGAACGGCAGAAAAAAGCCTTCTTCAGCAGCATCCTGGACGTCGACGGCAAAATCCCGCTGGTGCGTTGCGAAGACCAGGCGCTGTACCAGACCGTCGAACAGATCAACCAGCCATCGGTTCGCCTGGTCGAACCTGCCGGCGGCACCAACGAAGCGTTCGTTCACGCCCACCTGCCCAAGGCGCAATTGCAACTGCACGACAACGTGAGCATCTTTCAGGAACTGCTGGATAAAAAAGCCGACGTGATGATCACCGACGCATCGGAGGCGCTGTATCAGCAGAAGCTCAAGCCGGGCCTGTGCGCGGTCAACCCCACGCACTACCTGCAATACGGCGAAAAAGCCTACCTGCTGCCCCGCGACGACATCACCTGGAAGCTGTACGTCGATCAGTGGCTGCATTTGGCCAAGGCGACAGGCAACTACCAGAGGATTCTGCGGCAATGGCTGGCGGTACCTGACGCCAAGTAACGGATTGTTTTTTCTCACAAAAAAAGGGCACTCCCAAAGGAGCAATGCCAGTCAGTCAAGCGGTAATGCGATCTGTAGCAGCTGCCGAGCCCGCGAGGCTGCGTTCGGCTGCGAAGCAGTCGTAAAATCAGTCATTGCGGTACATCAGGCAGACCGCGTCAGCTGGACTTACGACTGCTTCGCAGCCGAACGCAGCCTCGCGGGCTCGGCAGCTGCTACAGAGGGTGTCGCGGCTGAAATTGCTTAACTGACTGGCATTACCCCAAAGGAGCGCCCTTTTTCATTGCGGACCGCGTATCAATCGTCGTGCAGCAAACCTGAACCATATTCGCCAAAACTATTGCCGAGCGCGCTGCCATGGAAATTCATCTTGTCGGGTTTGCTGCTGGTCGGCCCCGGACCAAAGCCGGCCGGCTGCACCGAGTCGGTCGAATAATCGCTATGGGTGCTCACACCCGAACAGGCGCTCAACAACAAAGCACCGGCCATCAACGAAACTTTGACGAGGTTTGCGATCATTTTTTTATTCCTGTGGGTTGAGGCGCGGGGACATGTCCTTTGGCGGTCATCCTATGCCTCACTTCAACGACACATCATGAAACTTTTCGGCAAGTCAGCGTTGGTTCAGGAACCGTGCGCAACTGGCGATATCTCACCCCCACTGCCTTGCGGATCGACATTGTCCAATGCTCGATTCACCAACAATTCCCCCACCACCGCCAGTTGCTGAATCGACAGCGCCAAACTGCGGGTTGAACCTTCGAGCTTGCAAGCCAGGTCAGTGGTCAAGACGTTCAACGATGCGAGGGTTTCGCAGGCGTGACACAGGAGCGTTTCAGTATCGACGTTGGGAAGAATGGTGAACACATGGCAGACGGGGTCGGCGTGATTCGGGTTTCGTAGTCGTTTGCTGACCACCCGCTGAGAGTCAGCGGAGAGTTGAGCAAGATCGAGAGAATCGGAAGCCGTTGCGGTTTCCGGAGGATCAGGCGTTATCTTTTTCATCGTTTTCGTTCCTAGAATTAACCAAAGGAACTGCCAGCATCACTTCCACATGATGGGGTGGCAGCTGTGCACGGGTGTGGAAGACCAGGGATCTAGGAACCCGGCGCACCTGAAGGTGCCCCGCGCACAGCCGCCATAATTTAACAGCAGACATGAAAAAAGCGCCTGCTTAAATTTAGGTGGCGCCCTGTGCGCCTAGATCTTGTGAAGGGCTTCCACACCCTTGTCGCTGACTTTGCAGCGACGGCAGAAGGTTATCTGGATGATTGCGTGGCAGGCAATATGGGCGATGGGGACGCGAGTTGCGGGAAATTTCTGACATTTTCGCGCTTCTTTCAACAAGGCACCCATCTCTTGGCTAACCACCGTCCGACTCGCCCAAGCCCCACAATCCCAATCCTGATAAACTCCTCCACCTCCCAGCCTCACCGATTCCAGATCCCCCATGTCCGTAACCAACGCCACACCCGCCCCGCTCTCCCGCCGTTTCTCCGTCGCGCCGATGATGGATTGGACATAGCTATCCCCCATAGCCCCAGCCAGCCTAGCCCACCCCGCCTTATCTCTTCACTCTTGTAGCAATTTTTAAGCAGGCTTTCACACAGGCCTGTCACGGGCACTACCGGTTCTTGGTTTGTCGTCTTGAGGGAGTCGACCTTGCTTCCGAAGGGATAGCAGCAAGTCACCCACCCAACATTCGACTGCTACGCTGAGTTCTTCACGGAGGATTCGCGATGCCACACTCTGATTTGCTCCCTTCCCTGCTGTTCAAGATCAATGAAAACCAACTCGCTCTGGAAGCTGCCATCATGGAACTGACGAACTGGGTGGAGCAGCGGGGAGCTGCCGATGTTGCCGACAACGTGCGCGGCGCTCTGGAAGCCATCGACAAAAATGAAGAGTTCATCAAGATGACGCTCGCCGTGATGATGACGCAGGAATGACGCCTATCGGCCGATTCTGTTGAAAAAGTCGGTATTTCCAGACTGCCCGCGTACTGGCTGCTGAAAACGCCTTTTATGCACGTCGCTACGCGAAATCTGAGCCCCGACTCCTCTGCTCAATGTAAAAAATTCAATCTCACGCGCGTACTTTTCTGCCGAAAAAACCATGGCCGACTTTTTCAACAGAATCGGCCAATAGCAGCCCTTGATGATTGGCTGCTGTTGGCAAAAAGGCAGCACAAGCCGACACCGACCTACGGCGAGTGTCAGCACTGGGCCGCAAGATTTACTTCGTGACCACCAGCGCCGGTGGCTGCCAGCTGCCGTCGCCAGCGGGAAGAATCGAAGGAGGTGCGGTCTTCGGCCAGTAGAGGCGCATTACCAGAAAGACCGTGTCGTTGGGCGCGGGCAACCAGTTTGCCTCCTTAGCCTTGCCGGGGGAGTCTTTCTGGATGTACAGCGTCAGTGAACCATCCGTGTTTTTCTTCATCGCCGACAGCATCGGCGAATTGATCAGGTAACGGTTGAGCGGATTCTTGATCAGCAGCTGGCTCTTGCCGTCGTACATGGTCACCGACCAGAAGGCATTGACTGGCGGCAGTTTGCCGGCCGGGAAAGTCAGCGTGTACTTGCGCTTGCTGGTATCCAGCGTCTGGCCGGTGCCGTCGGTGCGCGTGTTGGGATACATCGCCTCGACGGCGTCGTTGCCGTAGAGGCCGCCTTTCGCGGCACCGGCACGCTTCAGCCAGTCGGCCTTGTAGAATGTTTGGTCGCCGAAGTACGCGCCGACGTTCCAGCCGTTGATTATCTTCGTCCCGCTCGCGAGGAACTTGTCGACCTTCTCGTCACCGGCCTTCATCCCGAGCAGGACCACGGCCTTGTGCTCAAGCGAGAGGTCCTTAAATTCGAAGGTGCGACCGGGGCCCACCCCAATGCTCGCCAGCTTGGCCCGTATCTCCTGGTCGTCAGCCGATGGAGGCACATACTCCATCGCGGCCGACAGGTACTCGAAGAAGTTGGCCTTGATGCCTTCCGTCGTAGCCGGCACGAAATCAATCTTCGGCGCAGTGGGCGGCGCGGGTTGATGGAGGAAGGCGGACAGCGGCTGGACCTTGTAGCCCGCTTGCACCTTCTCGACATTCGGCATGTCCTTGGCATTGTAGAGCTGAGTCCGAATGGCGCTCACGGCGAAGGGAGTGGTCGAGGTGAAGACTTTTTTGATACCGGGAGGCGGCGCGCCTTTCCAATCGGGACCGACCACCATGTATTGGCCTGGCTCGTTGCCGGTGGCACGGCTGCCGATGTAACCGTAGTTGTAAGTGTTGCCGTCGATCATCTGCACCGAGTAGTAACGCCGCTTGTCCACTGCCGGCACCGAGATCACCATCGGTTCCGCACGCAGGTCCAGCCAGACAAACGAGTACGGGGTGTCGCTGTTCGGAGTGATGATGGCCGTGTCTTGGTAGGTGTAGACGCGAGGCTCGTTCTTGATCTGGTTGAACGGCGCCTTGTATTGCGGGCCGCCCTTGTCCACAGCATATTCGTGCATCACGGCGTAGTTCATGACCAGCGGTAAGCCGTAGATAAAGCCTTCCTCGGCGATCGCCTTGGTCTGCTCGAGACTCGGCGCGGGTACGCCCTTGGTCACATCCGTCTTGTCTGCCTGCGTGATGGGATCGTTCTTGCTCGCACACCCCGCAAAAAGCGTTGAACCCACTACGACGAGTGCCGCAGCCATTGACCAGCCCCGGTTAAACTTCCTGTTCATTTCCACCTCGTTAGTTTTGAGCAAGCTGGCACCGTGAGCGTTCATGGTCACGGTGAAATAATTTGAATACGTCTTGTGGCGAAGCGCCTACTCACGCGCTCAGGGAGTGTAGATCACAATAAGCCAGCATCACCTTGCGCAGCTGAGCAACTCCGATTCAATTCCGTAATACTTACGCGCTGCCGTTACGGACCATCTGGCTTCTAGACAGCCAATCGTGATCAGCAGCCAAAAAGCGGATAGTCAGAGATTCACTTTAGAGGCCCGCCAAGGACCGCTATGGGTCGGTTTCAGCCGGTCGTGACAGGCAGAAATCGGCCAAGTGCAGACGTTGGCACGTGAGAGGTCAAACGTCCGAAATGTGGCAGAAGCCTTGGGGCATGCTTGATTCAGCAGGTTAGCCAATAAAAGTCTCAGTATGATGCCCCGACTGTCAGGGCCGTTCGATTGCCTCCCAGTCGGGTTGCTTGGTTGTTATAAATTGTCTCGATCAGGACTAAAGTAGGACTTGAAGTAGTGGCAGGTTGCCTGTATCACTAAATTTCGATAGATCGCATGGAGAGCTGATTTTGAATAAATTTCGCGTCGTGACGTCAAACCCTGAGTGGTACAAGGGCGGCAAAGGAACGATCTTCACGATCCACAACGAATCATGGCCTTTACGCGGCCTGACTTATGAAGTTGAGAGCGACGCATATTCAGTTTGCGACGCGCTCAATCGTGGCGAGCAGCTTTCTGCCGAGTTGAAATTCAAGCATGACAACTTGCCCCAGACGGTCACAATCTTAACGGCGCTAGCGCCAGCTCAGGATGTCCTTTACTACCATGTCCAGGACAAGCTAAGCGGCACCGCCTCTATGTCGCTCGATAGTGACTTGCACAAAGCTCAGGCACTCAGAGAAGCAGGCTATTCAGACCCTGTCGTTTATTGGAGAGTCGCCAAGTAACGCTTCCGTGCTGCACTCACCTGCGGCACACCTACTCTTCACTCGACAGCATCACGTCGATCAGCTTCTGCTCACCCAATCGGAACAGGGCAAGCGACTGCATAACGACCGACTTGAGGCGCAAAGAAATCATATGTCGCGACGTACATAAACGTCCGAGAAGGGTCGTTTTCAGTCGGTCGCGGCAGGCTGAAAACGGCCAAAAGCGGTCGGTGGACAGATTTCGAAAAAAATCGCAAACCCCACGACGCATACCGTGGTAATACGTTGCGGTGCGCGAAAACTGGAGAGTTTTCTTTATATCCATAATTGGACTATAAGATAAAGGTGGTGTCGCGCCCTGCGCGGGCGTGCGGATTGAAACTTCCCAGGGCACTACTGTAGCCCAGATTGTTATGTCGCTCCTCACGCGGGTGGGGAGTGACGCTTCCCGTGGCATCAGGAAGACGACTATCCGATGGATGTCGCACCCGACATGTTTGTGCGGATTGAACAGCTACCAAACCTCGCTTGAAGCAGTTTCGGCTGCGTTTGATCATCGTAGTGCGGCCGAGCTGCGTATCTAGGTGACGCTTAAGCTCGCCTTCAACCAAAATCATCAATCACGCGATCAAAATCTATTCCTCGCTGAAACAGCGTTGAATTCCGCCAGGGCAACCTGCGATTGCCTATCGGCGACTATACCTTCTGGAGAGAGACGCCTAATCCAGGCTTAATCAGTAGCGAACGGTTGTTTTGGTAAGCAGAAGTCGCGCGCTCGCTGGCGCGGAATGCAAACTGAGAAGGAGGGCCAGATGGCCTACGGAGTTCGATTGCTGATCTGGGGCGAACGCGCTTGTTTTACCCGGCCAGAAATGAAGGTTGAGCGCGTCTCTTATGACGTTATCACTCCCTCTGCGGCGCGCGGTATTCTCGATGCCATACATTGGAAACCAGCAATTCGCTGGTCGGTGGATAGAATTAAGGTTCTCAAACCGATTCAATTCGAGTCACTACGGCGTAACGAGGTGGGCGGAAAACTATCCTCAGACAGTGTTGGTAAGGCCATGAAGGCCAACCGTACAGACGGTCTGATTACCTTTGTCAATGAACACCGTCAGCAACGCGCTGCCACCGTCCTGAGGGATGTGGCCTATGTCATCGAGGCACACTTCGTGCTGACCGAAAAAGCCGATGACAGCGATTCTATTGGAAAACACCTGGATATTTTCAATCGTCGCGCTCGCAAGGGGCAGTACTTCCATTCGCCCTGTTTGGGGGTACGCGAGTTTCCCGCCAATTTCCAGTTGCTTGAGCCCGGCATAGTCGAGCCGATTGCCGATGCTGCGTTGGTGGGGGCTCGTGATCTAGGCTGGATGCTGCATGACATCGATTTTGCTGATGACATAACCCCACATTTTTTCCGGGCGCAGATGCTCGATGGCCTAATCGAAGTGCCGCCCTTTATCGCGGCGAAGGTCAAGGCATGATCCTCGCTGCGCTCAATGACTATTACCTGCGCTTGGCCGGGCAAGACAAGGTACCTGTGTTTGGTTATAGCAAGGAGAACATCAGCTATGCGCTAGTACTGTCGGCCAAGGGCGATCTGGTGGATGTGCTGGATGTGCGCGACAAATCCGGCAAGAAACCGCAGCCCAAGCGCCTAACTGTTCCTCAATCAGAAAAACGAACAATCGGAATCAAGCCCAATTTTCTCTGGGACAAGTCCAGTTATGTATTGGGCGTCAGTGCTAAGGCAATCGGGCGCAGCAACCAAGAACACCAGGCTTTCAAGAGTCTACATCAGCAATGCCTAATCGATGAACTTGATCCCTCCCTTCAAGCACTTTTGGCTTTTCTTGATAGCTGGTCTCCTGATCGATTTCAAGCGCCGTTGTTCAGTGAAGAAATGCTCGATGCCAACTTTGTGTTCCGTCTCGAAGGTGAGCAAAGCTACCTGCATGAGCAACCTGCCGCGCAACTTCTCAGAGCCAAGCTGCTGACGAGCTCTAAAAGTCGTAAAGGTTTATGCCTGGTGACTGGCCAGTGGCTGCCACTGGCGCGTCTTCACCCAGCTATAAAGGGGGTCAATGGTGCCCAGAGTTCCGGTGCTTCCATCGTCTCCTTCAACCTGGAATCCTTTTGCTCCTACGATAAAAGCCAGGGCGCAAACGCACCCATCTCCGAGGCCGTGGCTTTCGCCTACACAATGGCGCTTAACCATCTGTTGCGACGGGATGAACATAACCGCCAGCGCATGCAAATTGGTGATGCCAGCGTCGTGTTCTGGGCCATAGCCGATACCTTAGAGGAGGCTAGTAATGCCGAACTGGTGTTTGCTGACCTGCTCAGTCCAGCCAGCGACGATGTCCGGGAAGCCGCCAAGTTACGTTGCATACTGGACGCTGTAGCCATGGGTTGCTCCTTACGTGATCTGGGGTTGCAACTGGATGAGAACACGCAGTTGTTTGTGCTGGGTCTGGTACCGAATGCCGCTCGCCTGTCGGTTCGCTTCTGGCAGACAGGCAGTTTGGTTTTTTTTGCGCAACGTCTGGCCGAGCATTACCAGGATCTGCATATTGAGCCGGCGCCTTGGAAAAACGAGCCAGCAATCTGGCGCTTACTCAAAGCTACGGCCCCCAGCCGAGATGGCAAAGCTAAAGCCGAAGACATTACGCCACAACTGGCCGGTGAAATGACCCGCGCCGTTTTGACTGGCAGCCGTTACCCGCGAAGCCTGCTGACCAACGTGATCATGCGTATGCGCGCCGATAAAGATGTCTCCGGTTTGCGGGTAGCGCTGTGTAAGGCAGTCCTGGTGCGCGACCTGCGCCTTGGCGTCAAGGGAGTCAACGAGGAAGTGCCTGTGAGCCTCGATAAGGAAGCCAGCAACACCGGTTATCGCTTGGGGCGGCTGTTCGCCGCACTGGAAAGCGCCCAGCTGTGTGCCTTAGGCGCTATCAATACCAGCATCCGTGATCGCTATTACGGCGTGGCGTCAGCAACCCCCACCACGATTTTTCCGATGCTGTTGCGCCATGCGCAAAACCATCTGGCCAAGCTGCGTAAAGAAAAACCGGGATTGGCCCATCACCTGGAGCGCGAGATAGGCGAAATCATCGATGGCTTCGGTACCCAATTCCCACGCGGATTGAAACTTGAGGATCAGGGGCGTTTCGCCATCGGCTACTACCAACAATCCCACGCGCACTTTAGCCCTAACAGCGAAGCCAGCACCAATAAGTCGCCCGACAAAGTGCAAGGAACAGAGCAATGAGTATCATCGCCAACCGTTACGAGTTTGTCTTCTTGTTCGATGTCATTAATGGCAATCCGAATGGCGATCCGGATGCTGGCAACCTTCCGCGCCTCGACCCTGAGACCAGCCAGGGGTTAGTCTCCGATGTTTGCCTCAAACGCAAGATCCGCAACTACGTCAGTTTGGAGAAAGAGAACGGTGCGGGTTACGCCATTTATATGCAGGAGAAATCCGTACTGAATAGTCAGCACGAATTGGCATGGAAAGCCTTGGATATCGCAGCTGATGTCAAGGATGGCTACAAAAAACTACCCAAAGACTTGGCGAAGGCCAAGGAGCTGACCGACTGGATGTGCGCCAACTTCTTCGACGTACGTACATTTGGCGCGGTGATGAGCACAGGCGTTAACTGCGGTCAGGTGCGAGGCCCGATTCAAATGGCCTTTGCCACCTCCATCGATCCGGTGGTGCCCATTGAAATCGCCATCACCCGCATGGCCGTGACCACGATGAAAGAAGCCGAGGAGCAAGGCGGCGACAACCGTACAATGGGCCGTAAACACATCATTCCCTACGGACTGTACCGCGCCCACGGTTTTGTCTCAGCCAAGTTGGCTGAGCGGACTGGTTTCTCTGAAGACGATCTCGAACTGCTCTGGCGCAGCCTGATCAACATGTTCGAACATGACCGATCCTCTACCCGTGGTGAAATGGCGGCACGCAAGCTGATCGTATTCAAACACGAACATCCAATGGGTAATGCGCCGGCCCATGTGCTGTTCGATACAGTGAAGGTCGCTCGGGTGCATGGTGAGACCGATACACCCGCCCGCAGCTTCGGTGACTACCAGGTAACTATCAACAGAGAGTCCCTGCCAAAAGGTGTCAGCGTACGTGAGCTGATCTGAAGGGGACGGTCATGGAAGATACCGATCTGATTTCACTGTTCGCTTTAGTAGCATTATCTCGACTGTTCCCGGCGGTGCGCCCTAGTACATGCCGAGCAGTTGTAGGCAGAGAATCTGCCATACGACCGAAGGGCGCTTGCTGCATGAATGTACCGACCAGCCGCCAATCGAACAACGGCATATAGAGCGCAATGCATCAACAGCGCTCCATAAACCCTGCCTACGTAAGAGGTTCGTTGGCGCATGGCGATCCGCTTGTGGGGCTAAAAATGGTGTCCACTTAAATAGGTGGACACCATCGTCCTAAGCGATGGCTTCAGGAAGGCGTGTTTGCCGGACGCTTACGACTGCTCTAGCCGCCCTTCATGACAGGCAGCAATGGGTCGAAAACGGCCCCTCAGGTCAGGACGAAATCAAGCTGAGCTCCAGCAATCCTAACGAAGGTCAATATAAACAATTCCGGCAACCTACTTTCCGCCAGAAGAAGACCTTCAAAATCTATGATTACAGGGAAGTTTAAGAAGCAGGAAGGTGCTCTACCGACGCTGGACAGTAGTTAGCGCGTAGGACAGAGTGCCAGCACTCTCCCAGCAAGGAACTGTCGTATGCTCATTCCCGAGCCGATCGTCAAAAGCGGCTTCTTCTTCACCCCATCAAACTCCGATGATAAGTACCCAGGAACTCTGACCATTTCGGAAGGAGGCAGAGCAGAGCTGGAAATCACCTCGACCAAGGTGGCCTTCATTTCCTTCAATGAGACGGAGATCGGCCGACTAATCGGAGAGGTGGAAGGGGGCTATGTAACCCTGGAGGGGTGCACATATCGGACCATGTCCTTCCCCTTTGGAGCGACACCAGAAAAGTCCCTTATCACTGCCGAAACTGTGTTCGACGGAGTGGGATTTGACGAACTCCCCCCGTTTTCGTCGTTGCGGTTCTGCATAGATGGGCTCAGCGAGTGGCTCGGAGCGTCAGCCTTTCAGATCAACCACGCAAAGAGTTTTGAAGACACGACGATCACGATGCAGCGTCCAGAAGAAGTAAGGTGCACCCTGCCTGACGGCACAGCCCTGGAAATCAACATCGAGATGAAGGTGCCTGGCAGCATCAAATTCCCGACAACTGAGCTATTCCAGCAGGCTTACATCGTGGTGAAGCCCACCGAACCGAAGCCATTAAAGTTCTTTCAGAAGCTATCGCACCAACTCACCCGGTTCTTCTCGTTCACCATCGGCAAGACTGTAGCTATCCACTCCCTGAATGCCGACTTCGAGGACGACGAGCTCTCTGATTTTCAGAAGCGCGTCAGGGTGTACTTCCGCAGCCTCAACGGTACGGACAAAGCCGAATTCTCCCGCAGGGAGATGCTATTAGGATACCGGAGGCTCGCCCCACGCCTGGAGGCCCTGCTCGGCGCCTGGCTCAATGACTACGATAACCTGATGCCGGCCCTCCATCATCACTATTCTGTTCAGGACGGCAGCCATCGCTACGCAGACACCAAATTCCTCGCCATCGCGCAGGCCGTCGAAGCGTTCCACCGCCGGACCTTTGATACTCGGAAATGGCCGAAAGTTGAGTATAAGGAGAAGGTCCGGGCCATCCTAGCAGGATGTCCGGAAGACGAACGGGTGTGGCTCAATGGAAAGCTCGCACATGGCAATGAGATCTCGCTGGCGGAGCGGTTACACCAACTCATTGACAGGTTCGGCGCCGTGTTTGGCGACGAAGATGCGATACACCAAATAGTCCGGGGAACGGTAAACACCAGAAATTACCACGCCCACTACGATCCCCTTGGGGAAGCCAAAGCGCTCAAAGGTGCAGCCCTCGTTGCGCTAACCTACCGCCTGCGAGTGCTGTTCACATTGAGTCTGCTAGTGCGTTTAGGCTACACCGAGGAAGAGGCGATCAAGGTCGCCGACTTCGACTACCTGAAGCGTATGCTCTCGACTGCTAACGCGATCCATGGAGCCGGGGACTACGAAGGCATTTAATCCTCCAGCATCGTCGCCGACTACAGGTCCTGCCGGACTGGTGACAGTGCGGTGGTGCATCACCGATGTTTTTCTCGATGGGCTTGTTTTTAGGAGGCAGCCAAAGCACTGAATGCGGCTCCGAATAAGCTACTCAGGCCAATTAGGGTACCTCCAAAAATGACTGCGGCACCAAAAGGCCTAGACATCACGTAATTAGTTGACGAGTTATCCTTCAGCTTTACGATCAGGTTTCGAGCCCTATGTTCGTTGCTTTCTATAAGTAGCATGCAGCGTCCTACAAGCGCGCAGCTCCACGACTCCGGCATCACTGGGTGATGCTTTGAAAGCAATTGAAATGACGTTCTGAACGCACTGATTTGGTCATAGATGTAGGCTACTTCACCTGCCAATTCAGCCCCCAACAAGCCAACCTTTGTGGTGTTTGCCTCGAAAATTGGGCTGGTTTGGTCTGGAAACTCCGGGAAAGGCAGCGGTTGTAGATTTTCGAGCATATCTTTCATATCGGCGAGGCCATGGTGCAAATCTGGTAGCGATGACGTTATTGAGTCCAGCTCACCAGCTAGTGATGCCGCAACTGCCTGGCCATCCCTGAATCGACGATAGTCCTCAGCCACAAAATGGGTAACGAACCCAACCAAAATTGCAGAAATGAAGGCAATCAATGCCGGCGCAGTCCCTACCATTAAAACTAATCCTTCTCTGAACCATAGATTCGTCGGTCACCAATCGAGAGATGTTAACAGACCTATTGGCACACTTGGCGTCGGCCCCGCCGCCCAAGCTTTACCTGCAAAATAACCTTTCTCCGCGTAGCTGGAGGAAAGGCTTCATATGCCTTATGAGGTTTCGCGTGATCGATAGGTGATAGCTTCAGATTTTTACCTTAGCTTTCTGCGGCAATTTTCAGCTTTCAATTCCTAACCTTGGTTTTTAACTTAGCTTTTCGCAATAGCTTTTTGCTTTCAATTCCTAACCTTGGTTTTCAACTTAACTTTTCGCGATAGCTTTTTGCTTTCAATTCCCAACCTTGGTTTTTAACTTAACTTTTCGCGATAGCTTTTTGCTTTCAATTCCTAACCTTGGTTTTTAACTTAACTTTTCACGATAGCTTTTTGCTTTCACATCCAAAGTTAGGACTTCAACTTTTCGACATGCCACAAAAAAAATTTACAGACAGCCACAAACCCACAAAACCCTTATAAACCGGGCACTACAGCCAATACAACACAGAAAAAAAGATGGAAATAAAAGCATATACGTGAAAAATCATCAGAAACCGCACCCCCAACTTATTGACGCACCCACGCACCAAGCAGTAAGGTTTTAAACAGCAACGCCGCCCCCCGACAATACAGCACCGCATTTTACGCGGCGCCGTACCTTTGCGAGAAAAAATATGACCAACACGTTGATAATGATTGCCTACATTGAGACCGTTCGCCTTATAAACCTGGTGTTGACCCTATACGCAGGCGGGCAGCTTTGGTAACTAAAACAATCCACCTAGCGATGCAGGCTCCCAATTCATGATCACTAATTCACCACTTACCTCGGCCTTCCCCTGCCGCTGGTTAGTGTTGCAATAGCGAATGTCCAGCGTCTCGAAATAAAAGCCGCCAAACACCCGGCGAATGTCTGGGTGATCGTTGATGCTGACCATCACCTTGCCTTTGCAGCGGCGCATGAAGTCAGCCATCCGCTCGTAGTTCTCAAACGGAAAGTTCACGCCGTAACCAGCGGTTTGCCAATACGGCGGGTCCATATAGTGGAAGGTGTGGGGACGGTCGTAGCGTTCGGCGCACTCGAGCCAGGGCAGGTTTTCGACGTAGGTACCGGACAGGCGCTGCCAAGCGGCCGAAAGGTTTTCCTCGATCCGCAATAGGTTGATGGCTGGGCCAGTGGTCGCGGTACCGAAGGTCTGCCCGGTGACCTTGCCGGCGAAGGCATGGTGCTGCAAGTAGAAGAATCGCGCGGCGCGCTGGATGTCAGTGAGGGTTTCGGGGCGGGTCATCTTCTGCCACTCGAATACCTGACGCGAGCTGAGCGCCCATTTGAACTGGCGCACGAACTCTTCGAGGTGGTTCTGCACGACGCGGTACAACGTCACCAGGTCGCCATTGATGTCGTTGAGGACTTCAACGGGCGCAGCCTGGGGCCGCATGAAGTACAGCGCGGCACCGCCGGCAAAGACTTCGACGTAGCATTCGTGTGGCGGGAAAAGAGGAATGAGGCGGTCGGCCAGGCGGCGTTTGCCGCCCATCCAAGGAATGATGGGAGTAGACATAGGGAGCAAGACCTTTACTGTATATATAAACAGGTGCTAGGCTCGCCGCGCTTTGTGCACGGAGCAAGAGCCTTGGCTGGACTTGCAGGGACCATCTGCAGGGACGGCGGCCGGGTTGGATGTTGACGCATCCAGACCGGTCGCTCTTTTCACTTCGGTGTTGAGACTTCTTTGGCATAGGCCTGGCAGGCCGCCAATGCGATCAATCCTTGGTCGCCGGCATCGGTGATGCTGATAATTCGTTGAGCATGCGCTGGGTCAAGTTGGCTTCTTGCGGGGCCATGAACCACGCCGCGGGCGCTGGCGGTGGCTGACAGTCCGTCACCGCCGGCGCGGTCGGAGCCGGCGGCAAGAAGGACTGACAGCCGGACAGTAGCAGTGGCAAGGCCATCAGACAGGCGTTGCTGAGTTTCCTTTGCATCCTTGAGCTCCTTGTAGTGGGTTTCATCGTTGACTTGCAGGCGGCGCTCCAGAGCGCCGCGCTTGGCCTGCTCGATAGCCAGCGCGACCAGGGCATCCTCGGCGCGCTTGCGGGCAGCCTGATCGACCTGGCCGGCCTGCTCGGCCAAGGCCTTGCCATAACGCCAGTCCTGCACCTTCCAGGCGCCGCCAGCGGCTGCGCCGGCGATCGCCAGCAGCACCAGGGCCACCGCCCAAGGGCGCAGCGCCGACGGAATCAGGTCGATCATCTGCATAACACCGCCTTGGCCGTGGCCCACAGCTCGCGGCGCTCGGCCCGGCCATTGCCGCCGCCGTTGATCACGCTGCTGATGCCGTCGAACAACCCGAGGTCGGCCTTTTCGCTCAAGTTCCGATCCCACCAGAACCAGGCCGCCGACAGCGCCGCGTATTCCGCCTGCTCCAGCAGCTCGGGTTGCTCGACCAGGGGCACGCCCAGGGCCTTGCCGCACAGCCGGTAGTTGTCGCGAAAGGTGATGCCGATCAAGCCGCGCGCGCGGTACTTGTAGCCGTCGCCGGACGCTTCAGGCCCGTTACCGTAACGCCCGCCATACACCCGGTTGGCCAGCTTTTCCGGATTGCGCAAATAACCCTGGGCAAACTCAACCTCGGCCGGATCAACGCGGCCGTTATGGTTGAGGTCAAAGCCATACTTGAACAACTGCGCGACCCGCTCGGCGTCCTTGTAGTACAGGCTTTCCGACAGCTTGGTCAGTTGCGCCGACTCATGGCCGATCTGTGCCAGAAACGCCGCCTGGCGCGCCCGGGTGTTGATATCGAAACGGGCCATGGCGCGATTCAGCGCCGGCAGGAACGCACCGACCACCGGCCGGCAGTTGGGCAGGATGGCCAGCAGGTGTTGTTGGGTCAGCGGGGGGTAAGCCATTGCATAAACTCCAGGCATAAAAAAACCGCCCGTAGGCGGTCAGAGGGATAGGGATTACAGCGGGGAAACGACTCTCAGCGGCGCGGCGGGCTTCTTGCCTTTGGCCTTGGCCTTGCCCTGTTTGCCGCCGTTGCATTCAACGGTGGTCGACCAGCCGGACTGGGTGAATACCTGCTCCAGGGAATCGACCAGGTACTCACCATCGAGCCCGACCTTGAAACCCGAGGCGTTAATCACCCGCTCGGCGAACAGGTCGGTACGCCCGGGCATTTCCAGGCGCACGGCGGCGGTCGAGCGGTTGAACGCGGCCAGGCGCGCCTTGACCGCCTGCTCGGCGGCGGTCTTGTTCGGGTGAATATGCCGATCGGTATGCACCGGTGGCAGGCCGTCCGGCGCGTCGGCGTTGCTCAGACTGACCACCGTCAGCTTGCCGGTGGCCTTGTCCTGGAACTGCGCATTCACCGCCTTGTGGGTCGAGCGATCGCCGAGACGGAATGAAAAGCGGCTGACGTCGGCCCGGGTGATGGTCACGACCCCCAAAGCCTTGCCGCTGGCCGTGACGCCACCCTGACGCGGCATGACCAGCAACTTGCCGTCCGCCACTTTGGCGGTGCAATCGTGCTGCCTGGCCAGCCGGGTGATGAAATTAAAATCCGATTCGCCGAGCTGGTCAGCCCGGGGCACGATCGTGCCCACGGTACAGGCCGGCTCCCAGCCGTTGCGCCGGGCGACGGTGGCCACGATCGCCGCCAGGCTGACGCCTTCCCAGCTGCCGCTACGCGTGGTCTTGCCACTGCCGCGCATGTCGCTGGCCTTGCCCCGGATCACCAGGGTATCCGGTGGGCCGGACAACTCGACCTCGTCGACCGTGTAACGCCCCAGGCGCACCAGGCTGGTCTCGGCATAACCTAAATAGATTTCGATGCTGGCCCCGCGATCGGGCAGCGACACGGCGCTGTCACGGTCATCGATGCGCAACTCGAATTCGTCCGACTCCATGCCGGGCTTGTCCAGGGTGCGCAGCAACAGCAGGCGGTCGTTGATCAGGCGGGTAATGTCGCTGCCGTTGGCAACGATCCGAAACAAGGGGGTCATGGCGGCTCCAAGAAAAAGCCCCGCACTAAGGCGGGGCTCGGGGGGATTTCAACAGGCCGTTACGCGTAACGCTTAAGACCACAACTGGATCACCTGGTCATCGCTGGCCCGGGCCAGCTCGGGCAGCACGATCAGCAGCCCGCCGCGATACGGCTGGACCTCGACCGACAACCCGGGGTTGACCGCCAGGACCGCCTCGACGCTGCCGTCCAGGTGGCCGTAATAGTTGTGACAGAGGGTGAACAACACGTCTCCGTCAGAGGTTCTGCAAGTCCTCGCCATAGCGGACAAACTCCAGGGTAAAGGCTTGTTTGCGCGGGATACCGCCCTGCAACAGGGCGCTTTGTTCTTCCTCGATGTTGGTCAGGCACCAATCGCCCAGGACCAGCCCATAACCGGTGGTCAACCCCAGCGGCAGCAACTGGTTGCCGATGCTGCGCAGGGTGTCCAGCTGCTTGAGCCCGCCCTTGTGCCCGGGAAAGATCGCACCCTTGAGGGTCATTTTCTCATCGCCGATGCCGACCGCCTGTTGCGCCTGGCGCCGCGTCAGCCGCTCCTGGCTGGCCCAGCGGAACGCGCTTTGCCGGCGCAGTTCGTCAAAGGCGGCCGTGTCCAGGTTGAAGTAATACGGCTGCGCGGTGGTCTTGTGCGGCTGAAGAATCAGCAGGTGCGGAAAGGCCTTGATCGCCTCCACCGCCGGCGTTTCGTTAGGGGCAAACGCGCTGGTGGGCAGGATGTCGGCCAACGCCGGATTGAGCTTGCCGGCGATCTGGTTGATCGCGCTTTTGGCCCGGGCCGCCTGCTCGCCCAACACGCCTAAGCGCTCATCGATCTGCGACGCGGCGCGCGTGGCCTGGTTGTAGACCGATACCACCCGGCCGACAGTGGCCTGGGCGGTGCCGATGCCGCGCATCACCCGCTGTAGTTTCTCGCCGACGATCGGCCCCACGATCGGCAGGCTTTCCAGCTCCGAGGCGGCGCCGGTGATTTCGCTGATCGCGCCGTTGACCGGGCCCAGCATGCCGTCCAGGCTGCGCCGCCCCGCCTCACCGGCCGACGCCAGATAAGCAAGGGTGCTTTGCATCTGTTCCATGTAGGCCATGGCACCTCCTTACCCGACGTGCGGGCTGTCGTACAGTTGGCGAGCATTGGCCCGACGGGCCGAGTCTTCCAGCTCCCGCGAAAAGTCGCGGAATCGGTCCTGCAACATCGCGTCCAGCTGGCGGGTCAACTCTGCCGGGGCCTTTACATCGCCCTCGATCGTGATCGGCATATGCGGGGCAAAGGTGATTTTCTGATCGATCGCGGCCGGCTGGATCTCCGGCTTGAGCAACAGCGGCGACGGCGGTAGCGGCGGACCCGCCGGTGCCGTCATCGAGCGCACGACATCCCCCGGCGCCGACTCACTGCCAAACAGCGACTTGGCCAGCGTCGACTTGCCCAGCATCGCCCCCAGTGATTCGCCCCCCATCGCGCCCAGCATAGCGCCGACCATGCCGCCCACCGCCGTGCCGAGGATGGGCACCACCGAACCGATCGCCGCACCGGCAGCCGCACCGGCCACGGTCCCCGCCAGGCCGCCGGCGGCGGCGCCGTAGCCTTCGCCCTTCTCGTCGTCGGTCTTGGCCGTGTTGTACGTCTCAAAGACCTTGATACCCGCCTCAACCACCGTTTCGCCCGGAAGCGCCTTGCCCAGCTTGCCCAGCTTGCTCACCGTCCCGACCACATCCCGCAAGCCCAACCCAGCGGACGACGGCGCCGGTGGTGGTGCCGGTGGTGGTGCCGGTCGCGGCGACGGACGCGGGGCCGGTTGCGGTCGCGTCCCGGGCCGGCGCGATCGACGCGGCGCGCGCCGACTGCCGTCCCCCGCGCCCGGCCCGCCGAAGTCCCCGGCGTTGACCACAAAGACCTTTTGAATGTGCGCGGCAGGGACGCCCGGTTTGCCCCCGCCCGGGGCATCGGGCACTGTCCGGCCGGGGTCCACCGGATCACGGCGTCGACCGACTGACGGCGCCGGCGCATCGTCATCCGGGGCGCCGCCGTCACGCGCGCCCAACCGCCCCCGGCCGACGTTGAACACGCCCCGGCCGATCTTGATGGTTTTCAGCACCGTCATGGCCGCCAGCGCACTGGCGCCCAGGCCGGTCAGGCCCATGACCAGCGTCGGCGACGCATCGCTGATGCTGGTGATGCCCTTGGCCGCCGAGGCCAACCCGCTGGCCAGCGCATCGGTGGCCGGGCGAATCGCATCACCCACACTGCGCAACGCATCGTTGCCCGCTTGTAGCGCCTCGCTCCACTTTTGCGACGACGTATCGCGGCGCTCGGCCAGGTTCTTGTCGAGGATGCCCGAGGCGTTGCCCGCGTCCTTTTTCAGTTGGTCATACAAGGCCTTGTTCTGCACGTAGGCCGCCAGCGCTGACTTGACTTGCATGTCCGCGAAAATGTCGCCGGTGCGCAGCATCTGCTCCAGGTTGGCGAGCATTTCCTTGGCCTTGGCCGGGTCGGTCTCCTTGTTGATCTTGGCCGTCGCCTCGGCCATTGCCTGAGCCTTTTTCGGGTCGGTGGCTTCGACATACCGCTTGGCCAAGCCAAAACTCGCCTCCAGCGTCGACATGCCATTTTGAATGCCGTCATTGAGCGACTTCTGGTAATCAATCCCCGCGTCTGCATACGACTTGACCACATCCCCGGAACCGATTTTTTCGATCCAGTTCTTGAGGTTGTTGGCCGCCTCGTCGGCGGTGCCGGCGGTCTTCATCTGCACCTGGAGCATCGAGCCCAGTTGCGTTACCGCATCCATGCCAGTGATGCCCTGTTTCTGCATGCCGGCCAGCAATTCCGGGAACCAGCGCGCCATGTCGCTGGCTTCAAAGCTGCCCGCCTGGCCTTGGAAGGCGACCGCCTCCAAGGCCTTTTCCAACTGCCTGGGGTCGGTGATTTTGGCGTTACTCTGCAACGCATAAATCATCTTGGCGGTGTCGACCCCGGTCGAACCCTGACCGACGACGAACTTGGCGGCCACCGGGGCGAACTCCAGCGCCTGGCGCAGCTCCATGCCGGCGCCGACCAGCTGGTTAACCACGTTGGCCACGTCGTTGCGACCCATGCCGACGTCCTGCGACGTCTGAATCACCCGGCGCGACATCTGCGCTTCCTGGTCGGTCTTGGCCACCCCGGCCTTGATCGCGATGTCCCGGATGATCGCTTGATAGTCCGCGCTGACCTTGGCCGGGATCGCCACCAGGCCGGTGCCAATGGTGGCCTGGGCAATGCCATCGCGCAGGCCCTGCTTGCCCTGGTCAATCTGGTGGTGCCCCTTGGCCTGCAACTCCGCGCTGCGCCCAGCCCGGCCCAGGCGGTCATATTCGCGCGCCAGGCGGCCGACCTCGATGCCCTCCTTGCGCAGCACCGTCAGGTTGTTTTCCAGGCGGCGCAGCAACCCGGCGGCGCCTTTTTCGCCCGCGTCGTGGGCCTTTTTCCACTCACTTTGCAGGCGCATGGTTTCGCCGATGCTGCTTTGCAGCACCCGCGCTTTTTTGCCCTTGTCGCTCAGCGACTTGACGCGGTTTTCCACGTCCCGGAATGCGGCGCCCACGGTCGAGCTGACCGCGCCGCCGATCACCAGGCCGAGCGCCATCTTGTTTGCCATAGGAATGCCCTGTTACGCGTAACGAAGGGAAAGGCTCAATCCGTGAGCCACCAAAGCATGCGGTCGAACCGCATGGCTTCGATTTCGCTGGCCGAGAAATGCGTCTCCCGGGCCAGCCGCTTGGCCACCGCCTTAATTGTCGTAGGGGTAAGGCTCATCATCTTCGACCAGGCGAAAATAACCGGCCTGAATGCGGTTGTAGTCCACGATCGTCAGCGCCTCCATGTCCTTGGTGCCGGCGTCCGCCAACGAGGCGAACAGGATCACCTCGCGCTTTTCCGCATCGCCAGCGGCTTGCAGGGTGGCGGCGCGCAACTCGGCCACCGTGGGCGCGCGCAGGCTAACGCGCTGGACTTTCACCTGGTTAATGTCCGAAGCCTTGCGCAAGGTGATGTTTGCGCCCTCGTCGGTCAGTTCCAGCCAGCTAGGCAGTGTCTTGGTAGTCGTCATCGTCTTAATCCTTAAATGCCCAGGGCGGCGCGTACATCGGCCAGTTGATCCACGCCATCAATGACGCGCACGCAGTTGACCGGGTCGATTTCGAACATCACCCGGCCGTCGATTTCCAGCTTGTAATAGGTCACAGACACCGCGTACTTGAACTCAGCCTTTTCGCCCGCCTTCCACTCCCCCGGATCGACTTCACGCAGGCCGCCACGCAGGGTGGCCACCACCGCCTTAGTCGCGCCCTTCTGGCCCTTGAACGCGCCCCGGAACGACGCGTTAAAGCCGGTCTGATCGAAGGCGCCGAAGTGCTTCAGCACCTCGCGGCGCACGCCGTTGGTGGTGAAACTGGCGTCCAGCTTCTCCAGCCCCATGTCCATGTCGATTGGCGCATCCATGCCGCCGGCGCGGTATTCCTCGACCTTGACCGCCAGCTTGGGCAAATTCAGGCTCGGGACATCGCCTTGCAGGCTGATACCACCGACAAACATGTTGGTGTTGTGCAGTACTTCAGGAATCATTTGCGCGCCTCCTTAGGCTACGTCGAGAACTTCGGTCATCCACTGGTTGGTTACCTCGACTTCGAAAATCGGGTTTTCCGCCGGCGGCACATCAGAGAAACGAATCGACCAGACCACCTTGCCCTGCTCGATCTGGGTCGCGGTGTTGCGCTCGGGGTCGGCAAAAACCTCGAAGTTGATCACCGCGCCCTGGGCCTTGAGGTCGCGCATAAAGGCGTTGAGGCCTTCGGTCACTTCCTTGATGTAGGTCTTGGTGATGCCCAGGTCGACCGCCCAACGGTGGCCCGCCTGGATCGCCGCCATGACCATGTCGACGGTGCGCACACGGGTGACAAACGACCATTTCTCGTCGCTGGACAGGGTGCGGTTGCCCCACGCCCGATAACCGCCGTCGCGAATGATGGTGGTGATCTTGGCGTTGTTGAGGATGTTGGCCCGGCACGACGGGTCGTTGTCCAGGTACTCCACGGCGCGGCCGGTGCCGGTGATGCCGGCGATTTCCTTGTTCGACGGCGACGACCAAAAGCCATAACGCGCGTCGGTCTGCGCGAACAGCCCGGCCATCATGGCCGAGGCCGGCAGGATCTCTTCGGCGTCGGTGGTGGTGTTCCAGCGCTTGATGCCCGGGTCGACCAGGAACAGGCGTTTGTTGCTCAGCTCGGTGGCGTAGGCAATCGCCGCCTCGTCGGTCGTGCCCGGGCCATCGACGATGCCGATTGCACCCAGCTTGCCCACCAGCACCCCCATGGCCATGGCCACCGCCTCGGTCGCGCTGTGCTTGGGCGCCACGACCAGCCGCGGTTGCAGGTTGAACAGACTCTTACCGTCCAGCAGGGCTTGCAGGCCGGTGCGCTTACCATTTGCCTGGACACCACCGATCACTGCGCTGGTCAGCGCCGCCGCCTCGCCCGAGGACGTCACACCGACCGCGACAATGACCGCCGCCGCCTGGTCAAAAATCGTCAGGGCGGCCTTGGTGATCGGCGAGTTAGCGCCAAACGCGGCCACCGCCTCGCGCGGGCTGGTCAGCAGGGTGGGCACGTTGTCCTCCACCAGACCCAGCCCCGGGGTGAAGGTGTCGACCAGGCCGATGATCGACGACGACGGCAAGCTGATAATGCGGGCGCCGGACTCGACCAGGCTGGTCGTGACACCGTGAAAGAAGCCACTCATAAAAACGCTCTCCTAAGAAACGAAAAAACCGCCCAATTGGCGGTTGCGTGAAACGGGTATTGCCTGAATTACATCGGGGTCATGCGGTAGCCCACGGCGAGCCAGCGCACGCCGATGTTCTGCACATTGCTGTTCCATTCGGCGAAACTCAGGGTGAAGCCGGCGGTGGTCATGGAACCTTCGTTCAGGGCACACGTCACCGTCGCGGCCGCGACATTGCCGCCAGGCAGTTGGGTAATCACCGGCAAGACAATGAAAGGCGCCGTATCAAAGTACCAGTTGAAGCCAAACGGCACGTTCCACATCCCGCCGGGTGCGTCCCCGAGTTCGCGGACACCCCATTGCACAAGTAGCCCGGTGTTTTTGTCCCACCAGAAACCATTGGCGCTGTGCCACAGCGACGCCGGCGACGCGGCGCCAATGTTCGCCCGGGCCGATCCCGCGTCCCAGCCGCCGGTCCCGCCGCGCGACAGCGGCAGTTGACCCGAGACCATGGCGCTGGCATCAAAGCCGGCCAACGTCAGCGCCACGTGGGCGTTCGCTGAACCATCCATCCAGGCCCCGCCAGTGGCGGCGCCGGAAAAGCTCAGGAGACGCCCGGTCTGCCACTGCGTCGCGCTGGCCGCATTGCCCGTGGTGTTGCGGGTCAGGGTGCCGCTGGTGATCTTGCTGGCATCGAGCGCCGGAATGTCCGCCGCCGTCAGGCCCATGCCTTCCACCACCAGGCCCTTGGCATTGACCCGGACCTTACCGTAACTGCCGGCCGACACGCCGCTGTTGCCCAGCGTCAAGTTGATATCGACGTTGCCCGAGCCATCAAACAGGCCATTGCCCGCCAGGTCGCCGCTGTAACTGATCTTGCGCGCGGTCTGCAACTTGGTCGCCGTGCCCGCGTTGCCGGTGGTGTTGCGGTCCAGCGTGCCGCTGGTGATCTTGCTGGCATCGAGCGCCGGAATGTCCGCCGCCGCCAGATTGCCCGCCGACTTCACCCGGCCTTTGTCGTCGACCGTAACCTTGGTGTAAGTGCCCCCGGCGACGCCGGTCTTGGACAGCGCCAGGGCGATGCTCAACGGCGCCGAGCCGTCGAACTGGCCCTGCCCCGTGGCGTCGCCCGTGAGCGCGATGGCGCGCGGCGTCTTCAGCTTGCGCGCGCTGGCCGCCTCGCCCTGGTCGATCGCCTCCTGGACCACGCCGAGGGTGGCCGTGACCGTGTTCGGGTCGTTGATGATTTGCACGGTGGCCGTGCTGCTGACCTGGATCACCAGGCGGATCACCTGGGTGCGGCCGCTGCCCTGCTCGCGCACCGGCTTGTAGGTGGCCGGGTAGCTGGCCACGGCGATGAGTAGCCCGGCGTCGTCGTACAGACCGACCTCGCGCACCCACCAGCCGCCCATTTCCGGCAACAGAATACCCTCGGCGACGATCGCCGACTTTTCGCTTTGCGCCGTGAGCCGGTTCAAATTGAAACGGTATTTTTCGCCGATCAGCTTCTTTTGCAATTTCGACGGTAGCGGCGTGACCCCGTTGCCATCCCCGACCGCCATCTTGGGAATTTTCCACGGTGTCCCGTTGGCAATGGACTTGGCCAACTGCGCCGCGCCTACCTCCGTCAGCATCGCGATATAAATAATATCCTGCTCTGCCATACCTGCGCCTTGTGTTGAAGTCTGCGCCCCGCCTTACCGGCGGGGCCTTGAATGGCTACGCCGGAAGCGGCGCGCCGTAGATGTTCGCCCCGGGCCCGTGGGTGCGGTACTGAATGTAAAGGCTCAGGCCGCGCAGGATTTCCCCGGCCCAAAAGCCGAAGAACATGCCGTTATCGGTGCCCAGGCGCACCCCCGGCGACCAACTGCCGTTCATAGCTTGGCCCGGCACGGGCGTGACCACGTAGTGCTGCTGTAGCTCGCTGACGCAGGCCTCGATCAGCACATCCAGCTCAGCCACCTGACTGCCCGCCAAACCCGCCATACAGGCCCCAGCCAGCCACAGGCCGGTCATGTGCCCGGTGAAGTCGTCCGGCACCGGCTGCGGCACGCTGGCCATGGGAAAATCCGTGGGCAATACCCCGTTGTGCGCCTTCACAAACTGAATCAACCAGGTGATCCAGTTTTCCGCGTAGGCGATCAGCTTGGGCGGCACCGGCTTGCCCTGCTGCACCAGTTCATACCAGGCGCGACAGGCGCCGAAAAAGGCCCGGGACTGGTAGCCGCTCCAGGCAGTACCGTCGCCCCAGTGGTGCATGGTCCAGGTGTCCGGGTCGCCGTACTTGAAGTTATCCCAGCGGTTCCACACGTAGGCCGAGGCGCCCGGGCCGAGCTGGCCGAACCGCTGCTGATACCACTGCTGCGAGTCGTACAGAAAATCGACCATGTGCTTCAGTTCGTTGACGTACTGGTCCAGCGGATCGATGCAGTAAATAAACGGGTACTGATAGCCCGGGTAGGGCATGCCGTGCCACGCGCCGATCTGGTCGGCGCCCTCCGAGTAGATGTTGGAAAACGGGATCACCCCGGGGCAATAGGCCAATGAATCGTTGCGGTAATCGCGAATCGTGCAATCACCCACCAGCGCCCGAAACTTCGCCTGGCCGCTGACCGTCAACCGATATTGCAGCGTGTAACCGTCTTCCTCGGCGAAGGCCGGCGGCAGCTCGTTGACGCAGTAATATTCAAACGTCAGGTTGGTGTCCGACGAATCCATCAAAATGCTGAATTCCTCAATCTGCGAATACACCGGCGCCGCCGGGTCAGGCCGCCCCGCCGCGCCCGGCTGATAACCCGACAGCGTCGCGTCCTCCGGGCGAATCTGCAAAGTGACAAAGGCGTCGCCAGTCGGCGGCAGCATCCACCACCAGCGCCAGCCGTTGTCATCGGCAAAGCGCAAGTTGAAATAGCCGTCCGCTCGATAGGTGATGCTCTGCATCGGCGCCTTTTCGCTGGCCAGCAGGTAATGCCCGATCGAGTACCAGCCCTCATCATCGGGGAAAAACGATTTCACCACCGTGCCGGCGCGCCCTTCAAAAATCGCCGGTTCGTAACTCTCCACCGAAACGATATCGTCCGAACTCGACACGGCGCGCAGGTCGGCCATGATGTACTCGCTGCCGTCGTCCTTGGTCAGGCGATTGAACTGCGACAGCGGTATGTCGTGCGTCACCAGCTCGACGCTGGACACCGACTTGGGCAGCGCACAGCCGTACTTGATGCCACTGCCCTCGGTCTTGTCTTGGGAAATGGTCAATTCCACCTTGGCCGTCAGCGGGCCGTTGTTGATGTCGACGCCGCCGTAACAGGTGCGCACCAGCGACGCCGGGGTAATGCGAAACCACACCGATTGCTGCTCGATCGACACCTGGGCGGCCGCGTCGGTCTGCATCGTGATGTAGCCCAGCGAGTCGCGACCCAGCACCGGCGTGACCGCCTCCGGGTAGGTGAACTCATAGGAAATGCCATCGGTAAATGGCGTGCCCGCCGTCGTGCTCTGCCGAAAAAAGCGGTCGGTCGAGTCGATTTGCGTGTACTCGTGCGCGGTGAAGCGGCACGCGTCCATGGCCTTCTTGTAGCGACTTTCGCCGGTGATCCGCCACAGCAGATAACAGGCGTCCATGTACCACTCTTCACCGTCCGCCGCGTTGCCCATCTGGTTGACACTGCCCAGCAGCGGCACATGCAGCGGCCGGTTGTGCTGCACCGCGTTACGCGGGATCAGGTAGCCGCCGTGCTCGACCGGCTGCCGGGTCGCATAGTTGAACTTGTGCACGCCGTTGAGGCTGGTGTTTTTCAGTTGGACCCGGCCGCGCTCGGCCAGCGGGTGGCCCTCCGACAACACGTCGCCATCCCAATTAATTTTTTGCCCGGTCCAGGCAATGATCCAATCGACGTCATATTGCACGCCGGCCTGATCCCAATCGGTCGCGCCGTCCGGCTTCACGCCCTTGACGGTTGCGTTGATCGCGTCCCAGGCCAGCGCCCCGTCAAAGGCAAACGTGGCCTTGTCCAGGTACTCGCCCCAGTGCGGCGCCCCGTGCGGAATCGCCAGCGCGCCGTTGCTGAAAGTGAATTCCACGCCCTTGAAGCCGCTGTGCGTGGGCTCGGCGGCGTTGATCGGCCAGTTGGCCAGCACCGGCTCCTTGGAATTGACAATCCAGTTGGCTATCCGCCGCTGCGGCGTCTCCGGGATCGGCTGGCCCACGTAAAAATACGCCTCGTAGGCTTCCCAGCACCACACGGCCGCCTCCAGGTAACGCGGGTCGCGGGTGGCCAGGTAGGCATGCGCATAGCCGAGGATCTGCAAGGCCTGGCCTTCGGTGGTGCCGTCGCCGTTGGGCTGGTACTCCATTTGCGAATGCGCGATGAAATGCCGGTTGTTCGCCAGCACGCCTTGAGTGTTCTGCACGTAGTGCTGCACCGTGGCGTCGAGGGTGTCGCCGGTGTTGCGTTGCAGGAAGCGGTGGTGCCCTTCGATCATGCTCAGGGCATTGGCCAGCGTGGCTTTCTGGCTGGTCGGGCGGCGACTGTTAAGCGGGACTTGAAACATTGAACCAACCCCCCTCATAAAGCCCGAGCCAATGCGCACCATCCCAGGTGAACGTCACCAGGTCGGCCGCGCCGGTTTCATACGACAGCAACGGCGGCCGGTTGCCCGACCATTGAATGCCGGCCGGGAACGTCACCTGGTTGGCCCCGGTGCCTTGCACCAGGCGCACGGTAAACGACCAGGTATAACCGGCCGGCACCGCCGTGTTGAGAAACGTCAGCGCGCAGTGCGGCTGATCCAGGGTCACGTCAAAGAACGACACCCCAGCGATATAATTCACATCCAAGGCCCGCGCCGTGCCCGCCGACGCGATCGCCACGCGGCGCGGCAGCAACAGCCCGCCCACCAGGTTGGTGATCATCCCCGACAGCGCCTGAAAGGTCGGAGCCGGTCCCGACTCGGTGTCGACGACCTCGCTGGCCGGCTTGTGCACGATGTCGTGTGCCACTTGCGCCGCCGCCTCCAGCAATTCGATGGCGGCGCGCTGGCGGTCTGAAAGTTCGCTCATGTAACCCTCATCAGTCCGGGTAATAGGTGGTTGCTGAAATAGTTCAGGTCGTTGGCCAGCATGATCAACTCAAGGTCCAGGAAGTCCCCTGCCATCAGCTCCGGCGACAGGATTTCGGCCTCATCGCCCGAGAACACGGCCGCGCCCAGGTGAAACACCCCGTTCGGGCTGTAGGTAATACTCAGGCCCACCAGGTGCCGGCTGACCGGCTTGGTGTCGGTGATCATCCGTTCCAGCTCGGCAATGCCGCGATCGCTCAGGCCGGTATCGAGCAACGCCAGGCCGAGGCTAAAGGTGCCCGGCGGCCCCATCGGCTCCAGCTGCCACCACTCGGCAATCTCGATGATGTCGGCGAATGGCTCGACCACCTGGCGCAACGCCGCGATCGTGCCCTTGCGCTTGTGAATCTCGAACGACGCACGCACCGCCTTGCGCTTGATGTCCTCCGACCATTCCGGGTCCCAGCGGTCCACGCTGCGCTCAATGGCCAGCCAGGGCAGCATGTTGGCCGAGCAATTTTCCGGCGACTTGGTGTCGCGCAGCACGTCCGCCAGCCCCGGGTTTTCCAGGCCCACTTGCGCCAGGGCCTGCTCCAGCGGCGTGCGGTTGGACGGCAACAGGCTGGCATCATTCATCGGTGCCCCCGATCGTCACCAGCGAGCGGATGCAGTTGGCCGCCTGGTGATCAGCGATCACCACATCCGCCGCCGGCTTGATCAACTCGACCCGCTGCACCCGCGACACATGCAGCGCGGCATGGATCGCCGAGCGCCGAATGTCGCGGCCCAAACGGCGCTGGGTGTTGACGTAGCGTTTCATTGAGGCGTTGGCCTCGATCAGACTCAGTTCGTTTTCCGGGCCCGGGTACAGGTACAGCACCGCCTCAATTTCGTAATTGATCAGCTCGGCCGACTGCACAATCACCCGATCGCCGACCGGGCGAATGGTCTCATCGCTCAGCGCGAGGCGGATATTGTTCAACAGGTCTTCGGTGGCCACGCCCCCATTGAGCCGGTTAAGGATGCTCACCAGCACCGTGGCCGGGCTCGGGCTGCTGGCCTTGGCGTCGGCCACCCGGCCATCGGCCGACAGCGCGTGAAACTCATAGGCGCCGCTCGGCCCCGCCACGGCCATGCCTTCGAAGGCCAGCAACACCCGTTCCATCAGCGAATTGTCTTCCTCGTACTGCGCTTCGATCGGCGGCACAGCCGTGGGGTCGGCCTCGATCACGGTCAGGCGCTTGACGTTGTAGTTGGCCGCCAGGTGATCGAGGTCGGTTTTGCGCGCATAGGCCACCAATTGCGCCTTGGCCGCGTCATTGATCCGGGCCCGGGTCATCAGCTTTTCATAGGCCGCCCGCTCCAACAGCTTGACCACCGGGTCCGACTCCAGGTCGGCGTTCCAGTTGGCACCCATCAGCGCGCGAAACTCGGTCAGCGCCTGCTGGTAATACTCTTCAAAGCTCAGCACCTCGATCACGGTCGGCGCCGGCAGGCTGGCCAGGTCCAGAGTGCTCATGCGTCCACCTCAGTCTCAATCTGCAAATCGTTGAAGGTGCCGCGCAAGCGAAAGCGCACTTGACCATCCAGCACCGCGATCACCTGGATGCTTTCCAGCGTCAGGCGTGTTTCCCAGCGCCCCAGGGCGCGGGCGGCCTCGGCCTGCACGGCGCTTTTCCAACCGGCGTTAACCGGCAGGTCGACGAAGCGGCGCACCTTGCTGCCGTACTCGGGCCGCATCACCCGCGAGCCCAGCGGCGTGCCGAGGATGTCGGCAATGGACTGGCGCAAGTGCTCGATGCCCGATATCGGCTGCCCCGTCTGGCGGTCCATTCCGATCATGGGTTTACTCCGGCAAGCGCTGGAAAGCCGGGTCGCTGTCGAGGAACGCCAGCGCCTCGGCGTCGGCACTGCTGACCGTGACCTGGCCGACCGCTACCGCATGCTGTCGGCCACTGTTCATGATCAGGGTGCGCGACGTGAACGCGCTGTCCTGGTAGGTGATCGGTCGCGGGCTTTCCGCCTCGGCCTTGGGGGTAGTGGGATTGGCCACAGTGTTCTCCAGGTAACAAAAAGCCCGCACGCGGCGGGCTGGTTAAAGGGGTTGCGTTTAGTGCTGGTGGTTCGGCGTGTTGCCGGCGGTGTCGATGATCGATCCGCCGCCGAGAATGTCGGCCGTTACGCGTAACGCGCCATTGATCAGCACATCACCGAAAATCGTCACGTCACCGTCCAGGGCGATCGCGCCGGACGTCACCACCACGGCGTTATCCGTCACGGTGGCGGCCGAACTGCCGACTTCGATGTCCACCGACCCGCTCGGCAGGACAATGCTGTAACGCTTGGCCTGCCAGTCGTAGGTCAGCGAGCCACCATCGTCGAACAGCCAGCGCTCGACATGGTCGCGGCTGTCCGGGGCCGGTCCCGCGTTGCCGTACAGCCCCGGCACAAAGGTGCCTTGTGACACGTCACCGCTGGCACTGATCAACGCGCCCTGCTCGTTCATGCTCGGCACCCGCCAGTGCCGGGCCTTGCCGGCGGCCAAACTGTGCCAGCGCACCCAGGCGCTGACCCATTCGCCGTCCGACACCCGACACACCGGCGGCACCGCCGCCAAGTCCAGGGCGACCACGTAGCAATGCTTGACCAGTCCGGCCAGCATGCGGTCGTGTTCGGCATTGGCGTAATTCATCCAGCCTCCGGCGCCACCAGCGACTCGTCAGGGTCCACCGCGCCCGGATGGATGGCGATCAGCAGCGTGCCGGGCGGCTCATCCGGCCAGGGCCATTCGATCTCACCCAGGTAGATCTGCTGCGTCCATTCCACCACCCAGACGGTGTAACCATCCAGCTCGGGTTTGGTCCAGTCCTGCGAGGCCTGAATGAACTCGGCAGGCTCGACCGCCAAACCCCAATTTTGCAGGCGCAGCAGCACGGCAATTTGCGCAGCCAAGTGCGCGGCCTTCTGTTGATGATGGGCCTGCTCGGGCGCCACGATTACCCGCGCCTCGAACTTGGCCACCAGCGTCGCCTCGCCGGTACCGATGTCTCGACCCGGTTCCAACTCGGCCAGCTCAAGAAACACCGCAGGCAGGGCCACCCGGTCCCGGATATCCGGACAAGTAGCTACGAACTGCACAGCAGGCAATGCCTCACGCAGATGTTGCTCGATCGCACTGTAGAGTTGATCCAGGCTGAATGGTTGATCAGACACGCGAGCTCCCCTTCATAGATTTCTGCAGTTCAAAATTCAGCTCTTGCTTGAGCACCACCAGTAATCGCTCATTGGCGCGCCGGGTCCACGACTCGAAATGCGGACGAACGTCTTCGAGCGAAACCTTGGCTTTCGCCAAAGGGAATCGGTTGTCGTTTTCCGCGATCCATCCTGAGCGATGACCTCCGCCGGTGGATGCGTGAGTGTCTGGGTAATCATCGACAGAAAATTGCTTGCTGCCGGTGCGTATCCAGATATCAGCCCGACTGCCGTAAACCCGTTTGAAGAACGCCCCCCGGTACCGACGACCTGCTACCGACACGCCTGCCTTGCCCTGCCGAGGGCGACCGATGCGGCTCGCTTCGATGGGGTTGATACCGAACCAGAGTTTGCCCTGTCCGGTGCTCCCCTTGACCGGGTAGCTACGCAGCCGTTGCCGAACCGCAGCCACCGCGATGCGCTCCTGTTTACCGACCGTGCGCGCGATCTGGGTGCGCAACCATCCGAGGGTCTTGTTGATCGCCCGCCGCTGGGCATTTGCTGCAGCCTTCGGCACCCGTGCCGCAAATTCCTGGAAGGCCTGAAGATCGGAGGCTGAAGGCTGCAGCGTGATCATCGCGCTGTTGGCGGATGTCTTGTAGTAACTCCCAACACTCATGCCTGCATCCTCAATATCAGTGCCACCAGACCATCCCCGCTGGGTTCGACATTGACCAGGGTATAAACGCCGCCGCCGTCCAGCGCCGGCAAATCAATACGCACCGTCTGCGTCTTGTCCACTCCGTCGGCATCGGCCACACGAATGACAAAGCGCGGCTCCCGCAGGCCTGTGTTCAGCCGCCCCATCTGCGGCTGAAGCCAAGGCGCAGAAAACATGCCCAGGACCTGGCGACCTTCGATGTAACCAGTGTCAGCCAGGGTGTCGAACACGGTGCTGTCGATGTCATCGACCAGGTCCCGAAAGCTCATGCTTAGAGCTTCAGGCGAAGCAGCGCGCGCGGACGCGTGCACAGGTGCAAGGGGTTGGATTGGGCTTCGCCCGCCACGCCCTTGCCAAACGGCAGCGTTTCGATTCGGCTGTAGTACGGAATACCCAGGGTATTGACCGTTTCCATGTAGTCCGCGGGAGCGAACGCGGAGATAAACAGATCCGGTACCCCTTCTGGCGCCAGGCGCGCTTCATCATCCGGGACATAGGCCACTCCACCGACCTTGCCGCGGTAACGCTCCCAAACGATCCCGCCAAATTCGAAGCTATCTCGCGCATCTCCGCGTAGCGCGGCTGCCTGGACGCTGTTCAGGTAGGTTTCTTTGACCGATTTATGCGCCACCAGCTTGTTCCAAAACGTCTTGCCACAGAACGCACGGGAGCCCGAGCTGGTGGTGCTGCCCAGCGCATCCTCCTGCATGTCTAGCGCGTCACCGCACTTGACCCGCACCTCGGTGTCGGCGGCGTTTAGGCCCATCGACAGCTCTTGGCGCTGGACACCAAAGCGGTCATAGATGTTAAGCAGCACACGTTGACCATCGGCATCCAGAATCAGGCCGTTCAGGGCGCCGGCTCGCTGGAATTCATGGGTGGCATCCAGTTGACGGCGAGCCTTGGCCAGCCGTGCGTTGACCACATCCTGGACTGCCTGCAGCTCGGTTTGCTCACCGAAGGCACGGATGCCCTGAACCTCATCAGCGCGAATGGTGAAGCGCTCCGGCAGGTGCACGGTGTTAAACGGGATCAGATCACGCTTGCTGGCACCGACCACCAAACCCGAAGTGCCGCGTTCGCCGGCGGGTACCAGCGCCAAGGTGTCGCCGTCTTTTTCGATCTGGACGGTCAGGGTGGTGACGCCCTCCTCCTGGAACAGGCCGAGACTGCTGATGCGTCCGGGCAGATAGGCCTGCTCATTGATGGCATGGGTCAGGGAAGAAACAGAGAACGCCTGCTCTTCAAAAATGGCGATATCGGCCATGAAGGTACTCCAGAAAAAGTAAACCCCGCTCGGGGCGGGGTTGGGGAAGTTTCAGATGGGCTATCGAACGATGATGAATCGCTCGGCCAGGGCTTGCTCGGCGGCGGGATCAAGCCCGGTCAGATGGGCTTCACTGACTTCCGCCAAGCGCACGACGGCCCGCGCACGGCGGGTAACATCAGACTCGCCCAAGAGCCCGAACAGGATGCAGGCTGCGTGTTCGCTGCCGTTTTCAGCCTCCGGGTCGTACGGCGTAAAAAATCCTGTCGCCGTGACCAGACCGAGCACCTGTCCAGGCATCAGCGCAGGACCGGCTGCGACGTTGATCACCTCGCGGGAAATTTGCCCGGCACCTTCGGACAGCAGGAACTCACCGGCGTGAACCGGTTCGCGTTGGATGTGACTCATGAATGTGCTCCTCGAGCAGTGTTGGGATTACCACCGTGAGCAGCTTTGCGCGCCGCCCAGATCGAACCGGAATTGGGTTGTTTGGCTTGGGACTGCAGCGGCTTGTCGTCGTCCAGCGGCAGGCTGTTATCAATCTCGAAGCCTTTGCCACTGCTGACGATCTTGTCGAACAAGCGCGCCCGAACCGCCGCCGCATCCAAGCCGGCCGCGACATACTCGGCACTGAATTCAGGCAATCGCGCTGCAACGCACAGGTCATTCACGGCCTTGGCGCGGGTTAAACCGGCTTGCACGATTTCTTCGCTTTCAAGCTTGGTCGAGCTGAGCAGTGGCGCGACCAGGTTGCTGATCCCCGCCTCAGCGCAACGCTGGGTGATCATCAGCGCCAGCTTGGTCGAGTCGACCACGGGCGGCGTCGGCGGCGTGTCTTCAGGCTCAGTGTCCGGATCCGGCTCCTCCGGCGCGTCAAGTTGGGCCAGCAACTCGGCCGGCGCACGCTGGTAACGCTGCAGCACCGCGCCCTGGCCTAGACAGGCCTTGACCTTGACGCCGTCCCCGACTTCGTCGGCCAAACCCAACGCCACCGCTTCGTTGGCCGTCAGCCAAGTTTCCGCAGAAACCAGTCGACGCAGTTCCTCCTCGTCAATGTTGGGCGCTTTCGACTTGTAGGAAGCGATGATTGCCTCCGTCGTCTGGTCGAGCACATCGGCGACCTTGCGAAAGTCCTCGGCATCGCCGGCCACGTGGGTCCAGGGGTTATGAATCATCATCATGGCATTGGCCGCGATCACTACCCGATGGGCACCGCATACGGCGACGCTGGCGGCACTGGCGGCCAATGCATCAATGCGGCCAGTACAACGCTCACCCAGCCGAGCCAGAGCGTTATGCATGGCCAGACCGTCGAACAGATCACCACCAATGCTGTTGAAGGCCGCAATCACCGGCGACACGCCGTCATCCATGGCTCGCAAGTCCCGGGAGAACTGATTCGCGGTAATGCCCCAACCGCCAATCTCGCCATAGACAAATACTTCGATAGTGCGCTGATTTGCTTCACCGCTGGCTTGCAACGCATACCAACTCTTGTCCTCGACTTTGACCAGCTTTCCGGCCTTGTCATAAATGCGCGGGCGGGTTTTCTTGCTCATTCTTGCTCCTTGTCGTCGATCTTTTCGAGGATGGCGAGAGTGTTGTAATTGAGGCCAAGCGCGGTGGCACGGGCCAGGTCGGCGGCGTTTTCTGCATCGACGGTTTCAGCGTCGTAGCCGGTGCGCAAGACCATTTCGCTGCGTGATGCAAAGCCGGCCTGCACCTCCATGCGTCGAGCCTGAACGTCCTGCACCGGTTGGATGTAAGCCCAGCCTTGTGGCACCCAACGGGTCCGCAAATATTCACGACGGCGTTGCGCGTAGTCCTCCAGCACCAGGACACCGGACAGCACCGCCATGTCCATCCAGGCCGCGCGCACTGGGCGGCACAGCTGGTGTACGTAAACACCAAATTGCAGCTGCTCCAGCCGCCGCCGAAACTCGTTGAGCACCACGCGTAATGCACGGTCGTTAATCTCGCGCATGTCGCCAGTGAGGATCTCGTAAGGCGTGCCGGTGCCGGCTGCCGCCGCCATCAGTTGCTGTCGCATGAAGTCCGGATAGTTGTTACCGGCATCCGGCGGCTTGGAAAACTCGACTTCTTCACCGGGTCCCAGCTCCTGCATGGTGCCGGGCTCCAGCGCCACCATCGGCGTGAAGCCGTCGTGATCGAGGTTCAAGGGTTGGCCGGTGACCGGATCCCGGGGTGTGGGTCCTGAATCCGGTGCCGGCCGGCTGATGAAACCGGCAAACAGGTTGGCCACTTCCTGGCGGAACAACACCGCGTCGTCGTAATTGTCGAGACTGCGCAGGCGCTTGAGCACCGGTGACAATCGAGGCACGCCGCGCAACTGGCCGGGCTCGACCGGCTCAAAGATGTGCAACACCTGCGAGGCAGGCACCCGCACCAGCTGGTTGTAACCGGCGTTCAACGACGACGCATCACGCGGATGCGCCAGATACATCCAATACGCCACCCGCTTTCCACCTGGAGTGAACTCGATCCCGGCGCGGATAATGTTGCCGGCTTTGGTTGTTTCGAACTTGTCATGCGGCACGAACTCCGGGGCCAGAATCTGGAGCTGGAGCGGAACCGCGAGACCTTCATCCAGACCGCGAGGTCGCAGTCGTACAAAACATTCGCCTGATGTTTCAACCGTTCGAGCCACCAACGCCTGCTGGCCGTAGAAATCGGTGCGCTCATCGGCGTCCGATTCATCAACCCAGTCATCCCACAGCTCCTGCAGAATCTTGCGCAGGACTTCATCGTCGGTTTTCGGTCGCGGCGTGATGCCGGTACCGATCAAGTTACTGACGCGCTTATCGATCACGTTGAAGGCATACGGGTCATTGCGAACCGCTGCCCGGGAGCGCGACCGCAAGTTACGCAGTGCCGGGGTGTTGATGCTGTTGATCCCGTTGTCGGGTGCATCCCAGCCAGTAGACCGTCGGCCCTCACCGGCGCCTTCGTAACTGGCCTTGATGTTCGACGGCAACACGAATCCGTTACGGGTGAGCGTCGGATAGTGGCGGGCCATTAGAGTCCTTTGCCTCCGTGATACAACCGAACCACCCGAGAGCGTGGCCCGGCTGCGCTGATCAGTGACGTACGGATTTCTTCACGCGCCTTGAGCAGCTCGTCGACGGTGCGGTACTCCACGGTACGGTCGGCGTAACGCACGGTTTTTTCACCGCGAGCTATCGCCGCCTCAACTGCGTCGAGGTGCTTCTGGGTAAATGACATATCAGCGTCTCTTCAGGTAACCGCTGCTGGAGCTGCGGCGTTGAGGTGGTGTTGCGGGTCGCGAGGGCACAACCGAAGCGGCGAGTTGTCGTGTTGATTGCGGTGCAGCAGCCGGATCTGTTTGACCGGTAGTGCTTACGCGTTCGCCTTGAATCGGTTTGATGCCCAAGGCTTCGTCGAACAGACCCGATTGCGCCAGCGACTGACGCACCCGCTCCCAGTCGTGTTCTTTGTAACGGTTGAGGCCCAGGTAATGCGCCATGGCCAGGCAGTACACCATCAGGTCGAGTGCTTCGTTACGCTCGGCCTTGCCCTTGACCCACTCGATGCGCTTGTGGCCGCGCACGTAGCGCGCGACCTTGCGCTCCGCAACGCACTGGTCGAAAAAGTCATCCGGCAGGTCATTAGCAAAGTGCAATGCACCAGGCCCGGCCTCGAACGGATAGCGGTTGTAGATCCAGTCCTTCGCCGTGTCGGTACCGACAAACCACAGTTCGGCACCGTTGCGTTCGGTCTGGCCCTTCCAGGTCACGTCAACCATCGAAGGCCGCTGAGCGATCACCGGTCTACCTGGCTTGCTCGCGCCCTTGATGGCGAACACGTTTCGCCAGCGACGAACGCGGCAGAACTGGTAGACCTCATCGGTGTGGTGACCACCAGAGTCGACGCCTGTGGCGAGAATGCCCAGACCCACACCGCACGGATGGCGATATTTAGCCTTGAGCAATTCATCCAACGCAGCCCATGTGCGTTCGTCTGCGGGATCGCCTGGCACCACCTGGAAGTCGACAATCCAACGCTCCATCCCGACACCCCAGCCCATCACCATGAATTCCAGGCGATTGGCTTGAACGTCGACGGCGCCGGTGAGCATCAACACACCGGCCGGTATCGAACCCAGACCATAGCTTTCCAACCGAGCGCGTTGTCTCAGCACATCGGCTTTGGTTTGCTCTTGTGCGCTGTCCCAGACCTTCGCCAGGCGGGTGTTGTAGAACACCTGCATGGGTTCAAGGTCGCCTTTGGCTTGGGCCTTCTTGGCTTTTTCGAACTGCTTGGCCAGTGATTTCCAGTCCATCCAGCCCAGCGGCGAATACAGCGCATTGAGGTGGAAACCCACTGTCTCGCCGTCACCTTCGGCGTGAGCCCGCCATTCGCCCTGGGCGAGCATTTCGCCCTTGTGGTACTCATCGATCAGCACGTCGCAGTCAGGACCGGCGCACTGGTAATGCACCACGCTGTAATCTATTGAGTAATGCAGGCGTTCCCATTCCAGAGTCTGCATGTGCCCACAGGTCGGGCACGGCACGTAGTAGTGACGCTGGTCGCTACCCTCGAATAGATCGGCGATCCGCGAGGCGCCTTTGATCGTTGGTGAGCTGGAGAAGTAAAACTTGGCGTTGCGGCCGAAGGTACTGCCGCGCGTTTCCGCCAGCTCAATGGGATCGCCCTCTTCGCCGATATCCACTTCCCAACGGTCTATCTCATCGCCGTAAACGTAGCGCGCCGAGAGCTCCGCCAGGTTGGCGGCGGAGCCGGCGGTGGTCACGTACAACGACCCTCCCTCGAACTCCTTGGTGTCCATGGTGTTGCGCGAGTCCCGCGAGCGACTAGAGGCCACACGTTCACGCAAGACCGGGGTGGCCTTGATGGTCTTACCGATCCGCGAGGACACCCGCTTGGCCAGACCGAGGCTCGGCAACAGCGTCAGGATATTGGAGGGCGCCATGTGGATCAGGCCGCCGATCCAGTTCAACGCAATCTGCGTTTTCATCAGCTGCGAGGCCACCATGGTGACCACGCGCTTGCAGGGGTGAGCCGGCGACAAGCAGCGCATCGGCTCGCGGGCATAGGGTGTACGTGAAGTGCGGTACTGGCCGGGCTCGGCCGCACCAGTGTCACGCGGGATGCGCATGTACTCGTCGGCCCACTCATCGATCCAGACGTCCGGGTCAGGATGAAGACCACGGAAATATGCCTCCCGGTACACCTCTGCACCGTCGGGGATTTCCGTGGGCATTGGTTTAACTCGTGGTCAGGGCGTGTTCAAGATCCGCCGAGGACAAGCGCTCTGCGTCCTCAAGCGAGCGACGAATAGCCGCCGTCAAATGCTTTTCGATCTGCCAGGGGTCGGTCATGACGGCGAGTTCCGGTGCAAGCTGCGGAGGCATGCCCAGCAGTTGGTCGCGCAGTAGTCGGCCCGCGTTATAGGCACCGGTTTCCACCGCGACGCGTTCCACCAGAGTTCCTTGCTGTTTGTGAAAGTTGGCTTGCTCTTGCAGGGCCAGATAATGCTCCCGCAGCGCCCGAGACTTTTGAAAGTCCACCGCCTGCCCGACTTGCGGCACCGCAGATTCTTCAGCGGTGATTTGAGCTTCCCGCTGAAGACGAAGGCGTTCGTGTCGGTCGGCAACGGCGGCTTTGCTTGGGTCGGCAGACTCGGCCAGCAGTGCTTCGGTGGCTTCGAGCTCCACCTTGCCATCCTCGGTCAGCACCAATCGGTCCTGATTAGCCAACTTGGACACATACGATTTGGCCCAGCCACGCCGTGCGGCGAACTCCGTTTTACTGATTACAGTCATGATGGAATGTCCTGTTCACCCCATGAATTCGGGGGTTCACCTGTTCACCCCAGTTCACTAAGCTGGTGAACCGTCCGCTAACACTTTCCCGCGGGTTTCCGACCCCGTACCCACCGGATAACCCCAGGGTCCCCGGCGATTTCAGGCCGACCCGCCGCTAGTTGGGGGCAGATCGGAAATGCCCAACCGCTTCGCCGCCCAGCGTTCGTACAACCCAATGGCAACATCGGCGCCGGCCATGGCTGTCAAACATCCGATGCCCCCTGCCGCCACAATTGAAACCCCGGCGGCATGCAACAGCATCATCGTCGACAGCCCACACGCAACGCAGGCACCAGACCGAAGTGCCAACCGCCGCACCAGCGGCCAACCTCGCACACCAGCCTTGTCTGCCCGCCACATCTCGCCGGACACGCCGCCGACCAGCGACAGGACAATCACCATCCAAACCGGCATATCTACCAACGCCTGTTGCTCATTCGTCATCGCCTTCCCCATAAACGCAAAAACCCGACGCAATGGCCGGGTTTGGTGGTGTGGTGCCTGCCGCTCTCTGCGGTCGCACCTATCGAAGATGACTACTTTTTACAGGTCGATTCCGGTGGCAGCAACCCCGGTTTAATGCCACCCGGCGAATAAGTGGGTAACACCGGGTGAACGCCTAACGAATGTCGGCGAATATCCCACCCCGGCATTCTGCAGTTTCGGCGGCGTCCCATCTGTCCTACCATTCGGAATCGGAGTGGGACGCCTGGGAGAACCTAAATTCGGGGCTTCGCCCCACTGTCCTACTTATCTCTTTCCTTCTCGTGTAAAGGAAGAATTTAAATAACACGCATGCGCGTGAACCGCGCGTACTGCTGCCCGCTACGCTTACACGGGCGGGAGGCACTTGGTGGCGGGACGGTGGGACAGCCCAACAAAGACAAGGCCCGCACCTGTCCCACTGCATCAGAATGCAGCGAGACAAGACGGGCCAATGGGACAACAACAGCCGAGGTCATGCCTGGGGTCACGCAGCCATCCCCATTAACATGCCAAATATGTGCAGATGCGCGTCATGCAGACGCTGGTAATACGTGTCGCGACCACAACCGCAGTGCGCATACCGTAAGCGCATGTCGATATCGAAATTGCAGTAGTGCTCCCGCACGACCTTCTCCAGGTCGGCGCTCAGGTGCTTGGTCACAATCAGCTCAATGTCGAGAGAGCTTTCCAGCGGCGCACGGCTTGCGCGCCGGCCACGGATCAATTGACCGTTGCTCTCCATCATCATGGCGACCATGTTGCCCCCAGCAAGCCCGCCTTTCGACAGGTCGGAATGCAGCTCCTGCGCCCACAACCTGAGCAGCGAATCGACTTCCTTAATCAAAGCAAGGCTCCTCGAACGCTTCTCGCTGCAACGCCGAGGCACCACCCCACCCTGCCGGTTTCTTGTAAGCCCAAGGCCGCTGCCCACTCTTAACCAACGCGGGCAAACGCACACGACGCCACCCCAACCGATGCATGATCGCCCCCACCCGCATCTGCTCCGGCTTGCCCCAATGCCCATAATCCAACTTCAACGCACTGGTCAGCACATCACTGCCGGTGGTGGTCTCGCCGATCTGCGACTCTTCGAGCCAGGTCAGAATCGGCCCTTCCCACTCATCCACCACAAAGCGCTCATCCTGCTCCTCGCCGAACATTGCCGCTTCATCCAGCGTCACCCACCAAAGGTCGCCCGCGTCATAACAGAACACCGCCTCGGCCCACAGCTGATCGCGCATCGTGCGCAACAACTCTAGATCCACCTTGGTACAGGCCACAGGCCAATAACGCCGGTTACCCGTGGCGTCCTTCAGATACTCGTCCTGGTTGGTCGTACCCACAAATACACACTGGCGTGGCACGTCCATGGTTCTGCGGCCATAACTCTCGCGATAGGTGTCGGTGGACGCCGAGAAAAACTGCTTAGCCTTGGTGCTTTCAGCCTTGTTGAAGCTATCCAGCTCCCCCAACTCAACAATCCACTTGCCCCGGATCGCCTGAAAGCCGTCCTTGTCACCCAGCGCAAACGGCGTATCCATGAACCACTCGCCGCCGAGAATACTCATCGCCGTCGATTTACCCGCGCCTTGAGCGCCTTCCAGAATCATCACCGAGTCAGCCTTACAGCCTGGCTTCATCACCCGGGCCACGGCAGACATCATCCAACGCTTGCCGACCTTCGAAGAGTAATCAGTGGCCTTAACGCCCATGACATCCGTAAGCCAGCTTTCGAGACGTGGTACACGATCCCACTCCAGCTTGCGCAGGTACTGACGCACTGGATGAAATGCATGGTCATGCGCAACGACGCTCACCGCCTCGATCACATGCGAGGCTTTCACCCGTAAGTTGTACTGCTGCGCGAGCCACTTCATCACCCGCACATCATCAATGTCCGCCCAATCACCAGTGCCGCCGCCATAAGGTGCAGCGCGCAGTTTCACGATCTTCGAACTGAACGCGCTGTAACTGATCACCCCAGCCCAGCGCTCGTCATTGGCCAGAATCAGCTCGACGTTCTGCATATGCGCAATCAGAGCACCGCTCTCACTGCGGGCCAGCATGTCTTTCCAACCACCTGCAGCCGGTGGTTTGACCACCGCCAACACCTGGCGGCGCACCGCTTCCAAACCCTCGGCAACATGCAGGTCGTTGAAGTCGGTCCACTTGTCCTCCCGCTCACTGGAGAAGATCGGCGCGACCACCTGGCCACCGACGATCAGTGCGGCATTGTTCGCCTTCTCTTCACCGGGGTTCCATGGCTCGCCATTCGGCCGTTTGGTCTTCCAGTCATCGTCCCGGCACACAATCAGCGGGCAACCAGGGAAGCGCTCGCGCATGGCCTTGCACACCACCAGCAAATTGCCCGCATCGAAGGCGATGGCCACCGTCAGCGAGGTCGCCATGTGCAGGCTGGCGCCGGTGGCGTAGCCCTCACACACCAATACCGGCTCACCCGGCTCTGGGTGCGGCCCGATCAGGTGGAAAGCACCCTCCTTCGACATGCCGTACGGCCAATAGGATTTGTCCCGGCCGGTGTCCTCCTGCTTGGATGGAAAAATCACCTGCAGGCCGACAATCTGATCGCGAACGTTGCACATAGGCACCAAAAGCGCGCCGGAGTGCGGTGCATATCGAACGCCGAAACCAACGATCTGCTTTCGATCCAGATAGTCGCTGCGGCCCTTCTCCGGCATGCGTTTGAACAGCCCCGCTGCCCGTTTCGCCGCACGACGGGCCGCGTTGGCAGCGATCTCGGCAGCACGACGTTTGGCTTCCTCCTGCCGAGCTCGTATCACCTCACGTTCTTCTGGCGACATCCGCCCGGCTTTGACTTTGATCTTCTGTGTCTCACCCGAACGCCAATCACCAAAGCTGCCGAAAATCAGCGTCTCGCCTTTCTCCGTTCGGTGCTCGTGGACAACATACCAACCGTTCTTTTCCTTGCCCATGTCCTGCGCCGTTTTACAGCGGGTCAGCTTGCCGAAAATCAGCGGCTGCTCAGGCTCAAGGCCATAGTCTGCGAATTGCCCCAACACCTCATCGAGCATGGCGAGCCTCCCGCTGTTCATCTATAGACTGGCACTGTACGCACTGCGTGCAACCCGGAGATGCGACTCGGCGTGCATCAGGAATCGGGTCGTCGCACCCTTCGCAGAACAAAAACGAATGAACCACCGACGTAGACTTGGCGGCATTACGCGCCGCCAGCGCCTGATCGATCCGCTCCTGCACCAGGTCGTTAGCGAAATCAGCAATATCAGCCACGATCAGCACCCCGCGTCGTCTGGTTAACGTACGTGGCGCGGTTGAACATCCCCAGCAGCCCCTGAATCCCCCGAAACACCTGCAGGCGAATCGCGGCGAGTTCATCGTCGGTCACCACCCCATCGCCGATACTCTTGGCCCAGGTATCAGCCAAATCCGCCACCTGCCGGAAGTACTCAGCAATCCCTGTGGTCAGCGTTTCGGGCATGTCGTTGGTGTACGCCTCGGCCAGCTCCTGCCAGGTCGTATCACCTACCAAGGCATGCACCGCATCCAGAATGCGGCGATCCTTGGTCAACTCCAGGATCTCGCCGAATTCCTGAATGTTCACCGTATGGCTGGGATGGGTTGGGGAAAGCTTGTGCTGCAGCGTGGTGGCGTTTCTGCCGGTGGTGGCGGCGATGGCAGCGGCACCGCCCGGGTAATCCCGAGCGGCATGGTAAAGCGCGAGGTCGAGCGGCAGAACTTCCCGCTGCGCCCGCTCAACAGAACTCAAAGCGATTCGGCTCATGGCATTAATCCTTAACAGTTGCCAGTGCCGCGCGACATGCAGTGGTGATACATTTGCCGCGTGGCTTGAAAGGGCCCAAACGCCGGCTAGATCTTCAGGATCGACACCGGCACCGTGCCGGGGCGAACAATCCTTTGTTCACCCCTGGCGCAACCGCTGCCCAATCTGTGGTGGAAAAGGCAGCAACACCAAGGCATTCCGTGCCTTGGAAAGCGCAGTAAAGGGAGGTGGTTAGCATGTGGTGTGCCCGCCTACCTTTACTGCGACCCGACAGCGCTGTGGTGGTGCGTGTCGGGAGGAACTGGGCGGCCTTTGGGTCGCCTTTTTTCTTGCTAAGCAGCGGTTTTTTGAGGAGCCGACGCATTCAGCAACCAAGCGGCATGGAAAGCGTTGCCTTTCTTCTTCGCCGCAGTAGCCAACAGCTCAGCGTATTTGGTTTCACCGGTGTAATCCGTTCGCGGCAGACATGCAGCCTGACGCCATTTGTTCAATGCCTGATAGCTTCTATTGCATACCTTCGCGGCGGCCCCGATGCCGCCTACGGCCTCAAACGCGAACGCAATGGCGTTCGGAAAATCTGCGGGGTCCAACATGACAGCCTCCATTTATCAACTTACGGTTGATGTTATAGATCAACTGACTATTGCGCAACCTTTATGAGACTCTCAACTCATGGTTGATAAAAATGCACTCCGCGCAGCTTTCAGCGAGCGCCTACACGAAGCCCTCGACGATGCCGGCGTACGTAGCCGAGGCCGTGGTGTGGACATTCACCGCCAGTTACAGAGCTTGGGGGTTGAGAAAACTACGCAAGCCATCAGCAAATGGTTGAACGGCGAAGCTATGGCAGAAGCAGATAGCATGACTGCGCTCTGCTCGTGGCTGAACGTACGCCGGGAGTGGTTGGAGTACGGTGTTTTGCCTAAAGAACAAACCAGCGGTAGAAATAGTCATCAGCCCGCCGTCAGTGGTGGGAGCAACGTCAGCGAAGTTAGACAACGCTTTGGAAAAGTACCGTTGATTTCTTGGGTTCAGGCCGGCGCTTGGTGCGAAGCGATTTCAAATTTTGAGGCTTACGATGCTGACTCCTGGTTGTCTTGCCCTGTACCGATTAGCAACCAAGGATACGCATTGAAAGTAATGGGCGACTCGATGACAAATCCTGCCCCAGGCCGCAGTTACCCAACGGGTTGTATTATATTTGTAGATCCGGAAGCAGAAACCAAAACAGGAGATCGCGTCATAGCCCGGGTTCCTAGAACCAATGAAGCCACATTTAAAGTTCTAGTTTCAGATGCAGGGCGTCAATATTTGAAACCCATCAATCCTCAATATCCAATAATCGATATTACAGAGGAAACTCACATATGTGGTAAAGTAGTTGGCTCATTCATTCCGGAATAGAGAGCCAACTTTATAAATCACAATTCCTCTACGGTTTTTGACTCCCACTCAGGGGCATGCAGTAAAACTGCAACTTTATCTTTTGCCCCCCACAATGCGGTCGTACTCCCCCAATATATGAAGTGCGCCGTACGCTCACCACTAAGTTCTTTCTCACTATTAGCCCCGGCCTTTGAGTAAATTACAACAAGATCACCGGCAGCGAGCTTTTTCGATGCAAGCCAAAGGGTATTGTGCACTTTCGTAGTTGGAACACCATTAGTCCCGCACCCCGTCCTAAGAATCACGTAGTCAGCAATATCGGTATTCTTTAGAACCTTTATAACTAATCTTTCTTTGGTCAAATCACCTTTATCAGCGATCGACTGAAGTTTTAAGTTCATATTTTCACCGCTTTCGCACCAATACCAGACGCTACGAGTAGGACTCCAAAAGCCAGAAGAAGGTAAGGTGTGACACCCCCCGCGTTCCAAACGTTCGGGGCGTAACCTATTGCCGCTGCCCCTACAGTGATGCTTCCCAGAGACAAAACCTCGAGGGCAACGTTGGTTTTGAATTTCTCAGTCAACACTGCGACTGCCTTATCTACACGATGATACTCTTCCCTAAATGAAGCCAGTTCTGACTTGTCCTCCTCCAATCTATCAAGATCGTCTAATATCAGTTTCAGTACCGCAGGCGATGAAAACTCTTTCTCACTGAGTTCTCGTCTAGCGCTAGTTAAAGATTTACGTTGCCCCCTTTTTTTAGCCTCAATAGGTTGACTTTGTACTGACGAGATATGAGGTGTAACTTCTTGCTCTGATGGCGCTGGTTCAATAGCCTCTGCCTCTGTAGGTGCCAGCTCTACATGCGCATCGTCAACCGACTCGCTGGGCACAGCGGGATGTGTAGGTATCAATATACTCACTCCATACTTTCTTAAGGCAACATCCCTAATAAAAGAATAAATATTTATGCAAACTTACACGTTTTTTGAACCACCTTCAAGCAGCTCATATTGTTAAAAACACGATTAACTAACCCATCTCAAAATAGGAAACTTGTTCAATCTACAGATCAATGAACGAAAAATAACAATCGATAAATCAACCAAAGGTTGACATTTAGCAACCACTGGTTGATATTTGCCCCACTCTTCCACCACAGAGCGAGGCAACATCATGCACACCATTACAACCTTACACGTCCATCCGGCCACAGCTAACCCCTTCCGCATCTTCGAAATTCGCCGCCTAGCCCGTGAATGCGGCTGCTCGTTTGCTCCCACCAAACCAAAGCAGAAAGCCCCCACCGCGCCCACCAAATTCGAACCTAACGGCGGGGGGCACGCAGCATGAGCAAATTCAAACTCGACAACCGCACCCTGCAGTTGCTCAACGCCCAGGTGAACCTGACCGAGACCTTCAACCACGTATTGCGGTCCGCACCCAAGCGTGAAGGCGTGGCCTTCCGCCTCAAGGTTGAACGTGGCACAGCAGAGACCATTTTCGTCGTCGAACTGGGCAGTGAACGCCACACGCTGACCTTGAACAACGAAAAGAAAATGCACCTCAAGCTGGCCGATTTTATCGAAGAAATCGCCAACGGCCCTTTCTACCCGAGCAACACGGACGACTTGGTGCACCTGCCTCACGCAAGCCGCAAATACGGCCGGTTTGATCTCCAGGACAAGCAACGCGTGTTCGAACTGGTCATCACCGGCGGCACCCTGAGCCTCGACTTGGGTTTCGAACTGCCCATCCATATCGCGATCCACCGCACCCATACCCGCCCTGGTGTCACCACCATCCTGAGCATCGGTGTAAAGAGTCCACGCACCAAATGCTTCACCGTGTGCGGCACCGATGTCGAGATCTACTGCAAGGTCGTCGAGTCCATTAACCATCTGGCTGCTGTGGCGACACCTGCCGCACACGCCGCATGAGGGGGATGCCATGGAACGCACGCTCGCTCAAGCCGCCAGCCAACTTGCCCTGACCCGGCCAAAGCTCATCAAATTGATGCGCGAAAAGGACCTGCTCAACGAACGGAACCTGCCGTCCTACCCCGCCCGTGATCGCGACTATCTGCGGGTCAAGGACGGCCACTGGTATCACGATCAACTCGGCATGCAGTACAGCCAATCAACCCGGGTCAAACAACCCGGCATTCGCTGGCTGGCCGAGCAACTGGGATTGGCGCTACCCGACATCCCGGTAGACACCCGTGACGTGGCCTAGGGAATACGCCCGCCAGATCATCGCCATGCGGACACGAGAGGAGCGCAATGCCGCGCTCCTCGAAGTACCCGAGCATCTGCGCGAGCTGACCAAACGCCACTGCCTGAACGCCTGGAACCATCCGGCAAGAACACCACGCAAGGAGGCCCAACAAAGCCATGAGTAACGCAGCACAAAACCCACTCCGCCTGCACCCTGCACCGGAGTCAGCCACCGTCGAATTGCTCTACCGCATCTTCGGCGACGTCCTGATCCCGCTGGACAAAGTGCGCGAGCAGTATTTCCGCAACCTCAACGAGCAATCGTTCGTAGCCGAGATCAGCAGCGGCCGCATCCAGCTTCCCATCACCACGCTGGACACCAGCCGCAAGGCACCGAAGTACGCACATATCCGGCACGTCGCCTCATTGATCGACATCCGTGCCTATAAGGCCGACGAAGACATGCAGCGACAGCAGGAAGAGACCAACGAGTAACACCCACAAACCGAACGGCTGCCACCACCAGCCGATGAAATCACCAGGAGCACACCACATGACCGCAATTCAAATCTGCGCACTGATCGTCCTCATCTTGCTCATCGCCCTCACCTATTGGGCCGGCTACCGCGGCGGCCTCATCGACGGACGCGTAGAGGGCATTGATGAAGGCATGGCCATCCAACAATCCGACAACTCGCAAACCGTCCGCAACCTGGAGCTTTCACTTAACCAGGCTCGGAAACACCACCAACAACTGTACGCCCGCCATGAGAGCGCACTGGCCACTTCGAAACTGGGGGAACCAGAACGTAAAACCCTGCTGGCCATCGCGGAAAAACTCAGGATCGCCGCCGAGACATTCGCCGCATTCCGCACCGGCAAAAAACTCGAACGTGAGTCTGTCGCGCTTCGCGAACAAGCGCTCGCCATGGCCGCCCTGCTGGAGCCAGTAGAACAGGAGGCAGCATGAGCCAGATCCTCACCAATACCGGCAAGCGCTTCGACTTACTCGACCCAAACGCCAAAACGAGCCTCGACGCGCAGGAAACAAACAGCCTCTGCTGCGCAGCAGCAGGCATTATTGCCCCTCTCAGCGCCACTGCCGAGGCACTTATACCCCACGAAAAGCTGCGCAGGGCAGCGACACCTGATGCAACGCTAATTGCTCAAAATGGCCCGCTCGCGCAGCCTGTCGTGGGGTATAAACCACTTCTGCATGTTCAGGACGTTCTGAAGCAGGAAGCCGTCAAGGTCGCTCAGATTGATGAACGCGTCGAGTTCGAGAAAGAGTTTCCAGTACCTGAGGGGCTGCAGTATTGCAAACAACGTGGGACGTACATTACGCCCCCTGGTGCGAGCACGTCTGCCAAATTTTCGCGTGAGCATTATGCGTACAGAGCAGGTTATTCCGCGTGGATGCGTCGAGCTTGGAAGCACGCCGTTCTGGTCGACCAGCAGCCTACAGGCCGAGAGTGCGCTAATAATCCGTTGCTTCTATTCATTGATGGCGTGTGCGCAGAGGAGGCTCCCAAACCAGCTAAGGCCGGCGAGTCCTTTATGCTCAGCAACGCTTCAATATCAGTACAGCCAGTGGCCGCCGTCTTAAATGTGGCTCAGTGGGAGGAGGAGCAATGAACACCTTATTTTTACTGATGGCCCAATACAATGCTCAAGCCGTAATACCATTAGCCCGTGTTTGCGAGGATTATATGCATCTGACTGTCGAAAAATTCAAACTGAAATGTTTATCAGGAGAAATTGATCTACCGATTGTTCGACTAGGAGCTGACAGTCAAAAAGCAGCTTTAGGCGTATATCTAAAAGACCTTGCAGACTACATTGACAAGCAGAGAGAAAAAGCCGCCAAAGAACAAAACAAATTCATGGGCAGAGCCGCATAACAAAAAGCCGACTTGAAAAATAAGTCGGCCTTTTTTGAGTATCTCAATGCTAAGAGTCAGCCGCTTTGGTCACTGGTTGGCCGGCGTTGGCGGACTTTGAGTGACTCCAGGCTTCATTTCCACCCCCTCATTGAACACCTCAGCTTTTGGCGCAATTACTTCGGGAGGCCTAGGCTTAGCTGCAGCGGCGGGCTTGGCTGCTGCAGGTTTTTTGACCGCCGGTTTGGCCGCTGGTTTGGCTGCGACAGGTTTGGCCGCTGGCTTGGCTGCAACAGATTTGGCTGCGGCAGGTTTGGCCGCTGGCTTGGCTGCAACAGGTTTGGCTGCGGCAGGTTTGGCCGCTGGCTTGGCTGCAACAGGTTTGGCTGCGGCAGGTTTGGCCGCTGGCTTGGCTGCAGATTTGGCTGCTGGCTTAGCTGCGGCAGGTTTGGCCGCTGCGGCAGGCTTCGCAACTAACCTACCACCAGAAGCAGTTTTCGCCGCCGCCGGTTTAGCGGTATACCCATGACCGCGCGCCCTATGAACCTCTACCGCTTTCAGTTGGCGGACTACGAGCTCTTGTTTACTTTGCGTATCCACTTCAAGCATTTGAAGTAGACTTAAATAAGCCTTACCAACAATAGGGGAACTTAAAAATTCTTCTAATGCAGCACCAAGCTCAGCCTTGCTTTTTGAAATTATTTCACGCTGTTCAAATTGCAATACAAAAGTAAAGCCTTTGGGTTGTTGCACCCAATTTGCGAGCCTTATTTTTTTACTGGAATCTTTCATAGAACGCATAAAAATTGCGCCGTTAGATTGATTCTGTGAGCGAGGCGGGGTACCCGCCAACACATCTAATGCCGCTGACGCGCTGGAGATGAACGAGTCATTACGTTCTATAGTAAAATCACCATGGGTAGCTTCCAAAAACTTATTGGACAGCTCTGAAAAAATCTCGTCAATTTCAAGCTGATATTTATTTAGATCTTTAGCTGCCCTGACGCCTCGCTTGAAAGCCCCCACGAAATCAAACATATCAGACCCTCATAACTTTTGTTGAAACTGGTAAATGATCAGAAACCGAACTCCAATCTTCAAAATAACGGCCAAACTCAACCAGAGAGTAGATTTTAGTAGAGCACTCCGAAAGGTGCCACTGATTCTGACCAAAAAATGATGAAGAAAACAATATCTGATCGAACGTCTTCCAATAAGTCATTTCTCTATTTTGCTTATAATAGCAAGTACCGTAAGGATAATTCCACAACGGCTGATCAGTATGCACATACGGAATCAATGCTCCCATCTCCCTCCAAAAGGGGTTGTACAACACACGCTTATTGGCCAGGACAAAGCTTGTATCGCGCGTAGCCTTCAGGTGGTGAGTCATTGAATCTTCGTACGGATCATCGTTGAAATCGCCCATCAGTATGACATGGGAGTTGTCACCACTCGTCTGAAACACCGTATTGATTGAGTCTCTGAGGGTGCTACCCAATCCCGCCCTATGAGGCTTTTCAGGCACCGAACGCCTACTCTGCCAATGCGAAAGATAAACGTTAAAAATAGATTCCTCACAAACACTAAATCTAACTTTAACTCCAGCCTTATAAAATATTCTAGCTTCGTCTCGCCGATCTACAAATTGGTGATCTAAATACTTTAATTTCTGCTCATTAATGATAACGCAAAAATCATTAACACTATTACCACTCGAACTATACAACGAGCAAACTCGAAAGTCTCTTACCTCTAACCCCTCCAGAAGCACCCCAATCGCTGATATCTCCAACGGACCGACCTCACACAGCCCTAACAAATCAATTTCGTCGTCAATAAGCAGGTGCCGCAATACGGTTAAAAACCCTTCAGCCTCTCTCTTGCCCTGTGCGCTTCTCTTCGTCGTCGGTGGAGACATCCCAGTGTTCCACCATGCAATATTTAATTCCATCTCTCACCCACAGACTTTCCTAAACATTATCGGGCAAAGGTACTGACAAAGAAGCATAGTATTTCATTCAGCGCTCATAGCTAATATTTTGCGCAGCCAAGGCCATTTCTGATATTTATCACCCCGCCCACGTAAATGCGTATAGCGTCGCAACGAGTTCCAGTCTCTATGGCCAGAGACGTTCGAGACCCTGGGAATGTCCCAGTCCATCTCAAACAGCCGGCTTACCCCCTCATGCCGCAGGTCGTGAAAATGCAGATCATCGGTGCCTAACATCGGGCACGCGCGGGTAAAAGAAGCCGACACCGACTTAGCGTTGTAGGGAAAGATCTCCCTCTCCACCTTAGGCATGGTGTGCAGGATCGCCCAGGCTTCGTCAGGCAGATGGCACCACACGTCATTGCCGATTTTCTGTCCCGGGTTTTTCATGTCGCGCACTAGGACAGCCTGCCGGGCGCAGTCGAGATCGTCCCAGCGGATTCGCGTGATTTCTTCCTGCCGGCGTGTCGAGAAGAGCGCAAAGGCGATCATCTTCGGCATGTCGATCTGGGCTTTACGCCGGGTCTGCATCTCGAAGAAATGCGCCATTAGCTTGTCCAGTTCTTCCAGCGTCGGCCGGCGGTTGCGCTCTTTGCTTTTGCTCACCATGCCGAGCTTGCGCAACACCCTGCGCGCATCCGGCATGGCCAGCGGATCGACCTCATAGCCCCACGCCGGCCGCGCCACGGACAGCACCGCGCCGAGGTGCGACAGATCGTTACCGACCGTCTGCGCTTGGACACCACCGCCCTCCTTGCCCATTCGCCATTGGGCGAACTCCACCAGTTTCTGGCTGGTCAATGCCGAGTCGTCGAGCTCGCCCAACCAGGTGTCCTTGATCGCATTCAGCGTCGCGCTTTTGGTTTTGCCCAGCGGGCGGATCTTTTCGTACTCGTCCAGATACTGCTCGATCATCTTCTTGATCGTCACACCCTTGCGGTTCGCGCGCTCGATACCACCGGGCTCCGCCAGCTCCGTCTCGCGGCGCTTGATCCAGGCCTGGGCGACCTGCTTGCGGTCGAAGGTCTGGCTTTCCTGATAAACTGTCTTCCCGTCCCGATTGATCCGTATCTGCGCCGTGTAGGCCGTCGAGTTGTCCTTGCGCTTGCGTGATGTGATCGTGCCCATTTCCAGTTGCTACATTGCTGATCTCGGTTGCTACATTGTAGCAACAGACTTCGAAAAACAAGGAAAAATGGGTAAAAACCGCTGTATAAAAGATCAGTATCAATGAATTTCGAAAAACCTGAAATGCCAGTAAACACTAGCCATACCCGCTCTGAGCCGTCGCGCCGCTTCAGCGTGGCGCCGATGATGGATTGGACCGATAGACACTGCCGTTTTTTCCTACGCCTATTATCGAAAAACGCCCTGCTCTACACCGAAATGGTCACCACTGGCGCGCTTCTCAACGGTGACCACGACCGTTTCCTGCGTCACAACGAAGCCGAACACCCGCTCGCCCTGCAACTCGGTGGCAGTGTTCCTCTGGACCTGGCTGCTTGCGCGCGGATGGCGCAGGAGCATGGTTACGACGAGGTGAACCTGAATGTCGGCTGCCCGAGTGATCGGGTACAGAACAATATGATCGGCGCGTGCCTGATGGGGCATCCGCAGTTGGTGGCCGATTGTGTGAAGGCGATGCGCGATGCGGTGTCGATTCCGGTGACGGTGAAGCATCGGATCGGGATCAACGGGCGGGACAGTTACGAAGAGTTGTGTGATTTCGTCGACACCGTGCGGGATGCCGGGTGCACCAGTTTTACCGTACACGCGCGCATTGCGATTCTGGAGGGGTTGTCGCCAAAGGAGAACCGGGACATTCCGCCTCTGCGCTATGACGTGGCGGCGAGGTTGAAGGCGGACTTTCCTGAGCTGGAGATCATTCTCAACGGCGGGATCAAGACGCTGGAGGCATGCCATGAGCATTTGCAGACGTTCGATGGCGTGATGCTGGGCCGTGAGGCTTATCACAACCCTTATGTGATGGCTGAAGTGGATCAACAGCTGTTTGGCAGTACGGCCCCGGTGATCAGCCGCGCCGAAGCGCTGGCGCAGTTGCGGCCTTACATCGCGGCGCATATCGATGCCGGTGGTTCCATGCACCACATCACCCGCCACGTACTGGGCCTGGGCACCGGATTTCCGGGGGCGCGCAAGTTCCGGCAGCTGTTGTCGGTGGATATTCACAAGGCGAAAGATCCGTTGGCGTTGCTGGATCAGGCGGCGGCGCTGCTCGAAGGGCGTTAACGGTCGGTCTCGTTGAACCTGTGAGGCGTTTCGGCATCGTATTCTTCGATACCGCGCCCCACCTTTCAAACATCCGTTTTCAGGTTGTTGCCACAGGGGGCATTGATACACATACACGCCCTTGAGTGGCTGTCAGCGCTCGGGTAATGTCATAAGACCCAAAGGACAGAGCACGCCCATGACTTCCAAGCTGGAACAACTCAAACAAATGACCACCGTGGTTGCCGACACCGGCGACTTCGAAGCTATCGCTCGCGTTAAACCGGTGGACGCCACCACCAACCCTTCCCTGCTGCTCAAGGCCGCGGCCATTCCTGCGTATGCCGGGCTGCTGAACGCCAGCGTCAACGACTGCAAGGGCGATGTGGGCCTGGCCAGCGACCGTTTTGGCGTGGCCGTGGGGCAAGAAATCCTGAAAGTGATCCCGGGCCGTATTTCCACCGAAGTCGATGCGCGCCTGTCGTTCGACACTGACGCCATGTTGAAGCGTGCGCATCGCCTGATCGAGCTGTACGACAAGGCCGGTATTGGCCGCGACCGCGTGCTGATCAAGATCGCATCCACCTGGGAAGGCATCCGCGCTGCCGAAATCCTGGAAAAGGAAGGCATCCAGACCAACCTGACCCTGCTGTTCTCCTTCGCTCAGGCAGCCGCCTGTGCCGACGCCGGGGTGTTCCTGATTTCGCCGTTCGTGGGCCGTATCTATGACTGGTACAAGAAAGCCAACGGCAACGACTACACCGGCGCGGACGATCCGGGCGTGCAGTCGGTAACCCGCATCTACAACTACTACAAGGCCAATGACTACAAGACCGTGGTCATGGGGGCGAGCTTCCGCAATCTGGGCCAGATCGAGCAACTGGCCGGCTGCGACCGCCTGACCATCAGCCCGGACCTGATCGACAAGCTGGCAGCGGATACCGGCAAGCTTGAGCGCAAACTGGCGCCTGGCCATGCCGGTGAAGCACGCCTGAGCCTCAACGAGTCGCAGTTCCGTTGGCAGTCCAACGAAGATGCGATGGCGACCGAGAAACTGGCTGAAGGCATTCGTCAGTTCGCGCGGGATCAGGAGAAGCTTGAGGCGCTGTTGCAGGCCAAGCTGTGATCTGAGTGGGTGTAATGCAAAAAGGGCGAACCTTGGTGGGTTCGCCCTTTTTTGTCAGTAATCTCGCACTCACAGGGATTGTGGGTTGAAATCGAATCGTGCGCTCAGTGCAAAACCAATGTGGGAGCGGGCAAGCCGGATCGCCGCACCGCCGCTCCCACAGTGGATTGTGGTGAATGGCGAATCTGTGTTTAGCCAGACAAGACAGCATCACCTCAAGGGATCAGTGTCGCTCCAGCGCATTCACCAGATCATGGAAGGCTTCGCGATTGGTGTCGTTCAGGCCCATGAGGATCTTGTGCGCTTCGAGCACTTTGATCCGCACCACTTCTTCGGACTGATCCTGGTCTGGCAGGTCGTCCAGGCATTCCGGGCACGGTACAGGCTGGTCAACGATGTTGAACACCTGCTCGAAGCCCATGGACTGCAGCAGCCGCGTGATGTCTTCGTGGGTGGTGACGACGGTCGGCAGCAGGCCGACTTTCTGCCGCGACAGGATCGACAGCTTGGCCAGCAGGCCAAGTGTAGTGCTGTCGATACTGCGGGTTTCAGTCAGATCGATCACGATCGAATTGAAATTCAACGCGCTGAAGATCCGCTCAATAGTCGCATCCAACGCCGAACACAGGGTCAGGCGAACTTCACCGACGAACTTCAGGACGAAGGTGCCATCCTGCTCGGCGAACTGGATTCTACCGGTACTCATCAAAGATTCCTGCTCAACACCAACAGGGCGATATCATCCGGCATCTCCCCTAGCGTGGCCAATCCAAAAACCTGCCGCAGCCCATCCAGGGTGCCGCCCGCAGCCTTGACCCGTTGGGGCAATGCCGCCTCTTTTTCTTTGAGTGTGGGTTCTGGCAAAAGGTCCAGAATGCCATCGGACATCAGCGTCAGGCTGAACGTCGGCGGCAGTTCCAGTACGTGATCTTCATAGGTGGCTTCGTTGAAGAGGCCCACTGGCAGACCACGCCCGTCCAGATAACGAACACTGTCTGGCGTGTACAACACAGGCAACGGCAAATGACCGCCGATGCTATAGGTCAACAAACCGGTCTCCTCGTCGATGACTCCACCGACCATTGTGACGTGTTTACCCAGCTTACAACTGATCAGGCCCCGGTTGATATGACCAAGAACCTCTGAAGGCTTGAACTCCGGCAAGGTGCCGCTGCGCCTGGATTCGAACAGCAAGCGCGTGGTCATGAACTTCAACAGCACGGTGACGAAGGCTGAAGAGGCGCCATGACCGGAAACGTCCGCCAGGTAAAAGGCTATCCGGCGCTCGTCGACCCGGAAGTAGTCGACGAAATCACCCGACAGGTACAGCGACGGGATGATCTGGTGAGCAAATTTCAACTCGTCGATGGTCCAGGGGCTGACCGGCAGCATGTTCATCTGCACCTGGCGACCGGCGTTCTGGTCTTCCTGGAGCAGGTTCAGGCTGGCGGCGAGCTCGCGGTTGGCCTTTTCCAGCTTCTCGCGGTAACGCTGGTTCTCCAGCAGCAGGCGCGCGCGATCCAGGGCCCGGCGCACAGAGTGCTCGAGCACGGCCAGATCTTCGAGAGGCTTGATCAGGTAGTCCGCCGCGCCCAGGCGCAGGGCTTCGACCGCGTCGTTCATCACGCCCGCACCCGACACCACGATCACCGGCGTTTGCGGCGACAGTTCGGTCACCTGGCGAATGAGTTCGAGTCCGCCCATCTGCGGCATGCGCAGATCGCAGATAACCAAGTCGGGCTTGTCTTGCTCGAATACCTGAAGACCCTGCTGACCATTGCTGGCCTGCAAGACACTGAAACCACTGTCTTCCAAATAGGCGGCGAGGCTCGCGCGCACTACTTCGTCATCATCGATTATCAGCAGCGTGGCACTGGTTTTTGGCATGTGGGCAAACGGCGCCAGAATTAGGTTGGCGTAGCAGGCGGGGACTTTGGCCCGGCGCTGACTACTGGATTCGCTTTCTAGCCTCTCTGTCGCACCGCTTTCGGGCATTAGCCCTACACACATGTACACCAGAGGTGCCCTTCTAAGGCGCAGACGGTACTCCCATCCGCGGGGCGTTTCAAGCTCACGCCGATGGTCGCTTGACGTCTTTATTTGTCAAATCACAGAGAGTTATAAGAACAGGCAAATCCGTAACCCAATGGAAGGATCGATTCCATGAGTCAAACCGGTCGGGACTACAGCGAAAAGCGCGATTTCATCCGCATGCGGGTCTTCGCAGACAAAAAAGGCGGCCTTGATGGCCGCCTTCTCAATTTACCGGTCGACGTTAAAAATCGTCTTCGACCTGACCGTCTTTCACCTTGAACTCACGGTTCTGCAAGTACGCATTACGAATGAAGGTGTACTTGTCGCCGGTGATCAGCTTCTCGCTCGACAGCAGGTTGGCCCGGGTATCGATGATGTCCAGGGCGTAGAACGAGTTACGCACCGGAACGTCGTTTACATAACGATAAGCGCCGGTGTAGCTGTCGACGTACTTGGACGGCGCATCACGCAAGGTGCTTGGCCCCAGCAGAGGCAGCATCACATAAGGGCCGCTGCCGACACCCCAGTAACCCAGCGTCTGACCGAAGTCTTCGTCATTGCGCTGCAGGCCCATTTTGGTGCCGACATCAATGACGCCCAGCAAGCCGAAGGTGGTGTTGAAAATGATCCGCGCGGTATCAACGCCTGCGGCGCGAGGTTTGGCCTGCAGGATATCGTTGGCCAGGTTGCGCACATCACCGATGTTCCGGAAGAAGTTGTGAACACCGTCTTCGACAAACTGCGGCGTCACGTAACGGTAGCCCTGGGCCACGGGCTTCAGCGCGTAGGTGTCGATCACGTCGTTGAACTTGTAGATCGGGCGGTTGACGCTTTCCCAAGGATCCTCTTCCGTAGCTGCCTGGGCAACGAACGGAACCAGCATCACACTGGCGCATACACAAATCCTGGCTAGATGATTGCTCCAGCGCATAGAAAAAAAACTCCTTGGTTTGTACTGGCTCGGGCGCCTGGCCCGGGCAATAAGTTGGCAAGTATAAGACGTAAACGCCGTTTAAGGCACTTTGCACGTAATCCACACCGAAGCTATCGTGCCAAATGTGAGCGATTCACATCCATGTCACTCAACTGTCACCGTCACCCGCTAGCCTTCAGGCTATTTCAGGGACGTCCACATGCCGCTCGCCGAAGCCTTGCCCCAAGCCGCACCCAGCCTGACCGCCGTACTGTTCGGCCTCAGTGGCTGCCTGGTGGATTTCGGTGCCCACACGCACCGGCACGGCAGTCACTTGGCTGAACACGCCGAGGCCACACCCGGCGCACTGGATAGCCTGCGCAGCTTGCAGTGCCAGCAAATCCCCTGCGCCTGGCTCGACGAACTGCCCCCGGCCCTCAGCCAATCCCTGGCCGCGGCGCTGCCGGAATGGATCAAACCTTCGCAATATCCAGCAACAAACAATCCATGGCCCGCCCCGAACGCCTGCTGGCAAGCCTTGATGACCCTGAACGTCGAGCGACTCGACGGCTGCGTACTGGTGAGCGGCGAACCTCGCCTGCTGCAATCGGGGCTCAATGCCGGGTTGTGGACCATCGGTCTGGCGTCCTGCGGCTCACTGTGCGGGATGACACCCCGGCAATGGCAAGCGTTGACCCCGCAGGAGCGCGACATCAAACGCGCCAAGGCGACGATGCAACTGTTCGGTCTGGGCGTGCATTCGGTGATCGATCACCTCGGTGAACTCGACACCTGCCTGGCCGATATCAGCCTGCGTCGACTCAAGGGCGAAAAGCCCTGACCGAGATCATGCAGGTTGCTCGCGAGTGGATTAATCTAAAGGTCAGCCATCGACCTTTGGTGCGCCGCCTTGGCGAGCCGCCATGGTCTATGCCAGTGCCTATCGATAGAAGGAAGAACGCCATGCCTGCCCGCGAACTGCAAGAACAGCTCAATGCCCTGCGCGAGCAATTGGACCAGAATCCTCCGTTGTCTGAAGAAGAACGCGCCGAACTGTACGAGCTCATGCAGCAGATTGAATTGAAGCTTGAGCTTGAAACCAAAACCCATGATTCCAGCCTCGCCGACGGCGTCAACCTGGCCGTGGAGCGCTTCGAAGTCGCTCACCCGACCATTGCCGCGACCTTGCGCAATATCGTGCAATCGCTGGTCAGCATGGGAATCTGAACCCTCCTGATGCAAAAAAGCCCTGCTGGCGATAGCGGGGCTTTTTCATTTCTGCGACCTGAAACGCAGTCCACTGTAGGAGCGAGCCTGCTCGCGATGAGTCCAGCACATTCAACATTGATGTTGACTGATGCTCAGCCATCGCGAGCAGGCTCGCTCCTACAGGGTTTCGTTACTGACGGACCAGGCGGTGGTTCGGCAGTTGAACGGTTTCAGTACTGCGATACGGGTTGATATCCAGCCCGCCACGACGCACATAACGCGCATACACCGTCAGTTTCTCCGGCTTGAGCAACCGCTGCAGGTCGAGAAAGATCCGCTCCACGCACTGTTCATGGAAGTCCGAATGCTGACGGAAGCTGACGATGTACTCGAGCAGGCTCGCGTGATCCAGCGCCGCGCCGCGGTACTCCACCACCACGCTGCCCCAGTCCGGCTGGCTGGTGACCGGGCAGTTGGACTTGAGCAAATGGCTGTGCACGCTCTCCTCGACAATGCGCGAATCATCGCAACGCAGCAGTTCCGGCCGTGGATGCTCGTAATTGCTGACGCTGATATCCAGTTCATCGATGCACACGCCCGGCAAGGCCACGACGCCTTCGCTCTCGACCTCCTGGAGACTGCGAACGCGCACGCCCACCGGCTTGCCGGCAGCCGCCGACAAATCCTTGGCCAGCGTCGCCTCAAGGCTCGCGGTATCGGCAAACGGCGTCTGATTCAGGGAGTTGAGGTACAGTTTGAACGACTTCGACTCGATGATGTTCGGCGAATCCGCCGGAATGCTGAATTCGCCGATCGCCACCACGGGCTTGCCTGAAGGCAGCAACCAGGACAGTTCGAAGCAGTTCCAGAAGTCCACGCCTTTATACGGCAGGGTTTCAGCCGTCAGGCCCAGTTCCGCCCACTTCGCGGTGCGCGGGATCGGGAACAGCAAGGACGGCGTGTAGGTGGCAATGTATTCGCTGGACTTGCCCAGCGGCGAGTGTTCGGCTGCGGGATGCATGGCGGAAACCTGACTGAAGAATCAGCGGATTCTATCAGCCTTTGCTCCCGCCTTTGAGTGCTTACTGACTGACAGTCAATTTGCCAACCATGCCGGCCTGATAATGACCGGGGATATTGCAGGCAAACTCAAGGCTGGTGGCCTTGCTGAAGGTCCAGGTCAGCTCGGCGGTCTTGCCCGGCTCCACCAGCACGCTGTTCGGGTCGTCATGCTTCATGCCGTGGTCCATTTTGCTGTGATCCATACCCGCCATGTTGCCGTGATCCATTGCCTTCATGCCGGTCGGGGTCAGCATGCCGCTCTGTTGCATCTGCAACATTTCCTGCTGGTGTTTGGCATGCATCGCCGCATCACCCAGATTGAACTCATGCAACAACTGGCCTTTATTGACCAGCACGAAACGCACGGTTTCCCCGGCCTTGATGTCGAGGGACTTCGGCGTGAAGGACATATCACCCATGACCACCTCGACACTGCGGGTCGCCTTGGCCGCCGGGGCCGGTTGGCCGAAATCGTAGGTCTGCCCGGCGTCCGCCCACACCGGTGAACTCAGCGCCAGCAAACACAGGATTGGCGCCACGGATTTGCGTAAAAACATCGTCATACTCCAACAAGATAAGGCTCAGCATGGGCAAAACTCTAAACTGCTGCCACTGCCCGCAACCTGACAGCCAGATTACAACTTTGTCAGGTTGCCCTGTAAGAACGCTGCCCACGGTATAAAGCGTTCGTTCCATTTGCCATGAGTCGCCCATGAAACTGCTGATCGTCGAAGACCAACCGAAAACCGGCCATTACCTGCGCCAGGGCCTGGCCGAGGCCGGATTCAACACGGAACTGGTGGCCGACGGCAACACCGGTCAGCAATTGGCCCTAAGCGGCGAATATGCCCTGCTGATTCTCGATGTGATGCTGCCCGGTCGTGATGGCTGGCAGATTCTGCAAGCGGTGCGCAGTGCCGGCCTGGACACGCCGGTACTCTTTCTGACTGCCCGTGACGCCGTGGAGGACAGGGTTCACGGCCTCGAACTGGGCGCCGACGATTATCTGGTCAAGCCGTTTGCCTTCTCCGAACTGCTGGCCCGGGTCCGCAGCCTGTTGCGTCGCGGTAGTGCCACGCCGCAGGAAACCAGCTTGCAGCTGGCCGATTTGCGCCTGGACCTGATCCGTCGCCGGGTCGAACGCAGCGGGCAGCGTATCGACCTGACCGCCAAGGAGTTCGCCCTGCTGGAAATGCTCTTGCGCCGCCAGGGCGAAGTCTTGCCCAAGTCGCTGATTGCGTCTCAGGTCTGGGACATGAATTTCGACAGCGACACCAATGTCATCGAGGTGGCGATCCGTCGTCTGCGCCTGAAGATCGACGATGAATTCCCCAACAAGCTGATTCATACCGTGCGCGGCATGGGCTACGTCCTTGAAGAGCGCCCCGCCTGATGCGCCGTCTGTCCTTGAGCAGCCGCCTGGCGCTGCTGTTTGCCGCGTGCACTGCCGTGGTGTCGTTGTTCGCCGGGGTGCTGTTCAGCCGCGCCAGTGAGGCGCACTTCGTTGAGCTTGACCAGCAACTGCTGGACGGCAAGCTGATTGGCCTGCGCCGGGCCCTGCACGACGTTCAGTCAAGTGACAGCGAAGTGAAACTGGCCGAGGAATTGAGCCGGCAGGCTGATCTGTCCCTGCGAATCACCGGCAGCGACGGCCAGCGCAGGTATGACAGCTCGACGAACATTCCGCAGGCATTGCCGCGTCAGCCCGGATTGTCGACGGTTAGCCATGAAGGCACGGACTACCGAGTCCTGAATGCGCCACTTTTCCCTGACAAACCCGACTCACCGCAATTGACCTTGCTGCTGGACATCACCCACCACCAGCACTTTTTGCAACGCATGCAGCATTTGATCTGGCTGACCGTCGGCCTGTCAGCCCTGGCCACCGCGTTGCTTGGCGCCTGGGCGGCACGCAGCGGCTTGCGTCCGTTGCGGCGGATCAGTGCGGTGGCCAGCGGTGTCTCCGCGCAATCGCTGAACTCGCGGTTGCCTGAAGAAAACATGCCACCGGAACTGGCGGAAATGGCCCACAACTTCAACGCCATGCTCGGACGCCTCGACGACTCGTTTCAGCGCCTGTCCGCGTTCTCCGCCGACATCGCCCATGAACTGCGCACGCCATTGTCGAACCTGCTGACCCACACCCAGGTCACCCTCACCCGCCCTCGCCCCATCGAGGACTACCGCGAAGCCCTGCACAGCAACCTCGAAGAACTGCAATGGATGGCACAACTGGTCAACGACATGCTCTATCTGGCCAAGGCTGATCATGGATTGTTGATCCCCAAACGCGAGCCATTGGAGCTGGGACAGGAAGCGGATCTGTTGCTGGAGTTTTTTGCGCCGCTGGCGGAAGACGCCCGGGTCAAGCTCACCCGCGAAGGGTCTGGCCACCTGGAAGGTGACCGCAGCATGTTGCGGCGGGCGCTATCCAACCTGCTGGACAACGCGCTGCGCTTCACCCCGGCCGAGGGCAAGGTGCAGGTCACGATTGACGAGCAACCCAATGGCCTGAGCCTGCAAGTGGAGAACTCGGGAGACGGCATTGATCCGCAACTGCTGCCGCGCCTGTTTGACCGCTTTTACCGGGCCGATCCTGCACGCCGCGAAGGCAGCAGTGAACATGCGGGATTGGGATTGGCGATCACCCAGTCGATCATCCGCGCCCACGGCGGGCAGATTCATTGCGAATCGGAGAGCGGATGGACGCGGTTTGTGATTGAGTTGCCTAGGGGGGATTGAGGCCAGTAGTACCGGCCCCTTCGCGGGCAAGCCCGCTCCCACATTTGGAATGCATTCCCCTGTGGGAGCGGGCTTGCTCGCGAAAGCGGTGTAACGGCTTACGAATAGCGCAACGCATGAGCCGGCTCGATCTTCGCCGCCCGCCATGCCGGGTAAACCGTGGCCAGGAAGCTCAAGACAAAGCCCGCCGTGCAAATCAATGCCACATCCCCGCCTTGCAGCTCCGACGGCAGGTTGCTGACGAAATACACGTCGGAACTGAAGATGTGCTGCCCGCTGACCCGCTCGATCCAGCCCACCATCTCGCTGACGTTCAACGCGGCAATCACGCCCAACACACCGCCGATCAGGGTGCCGACAATCCCGATCACCGTGCCCTGCACCATGAAGATCGCCATGATCTGCCGCGGCGTGGCGCCGATGGTGCGCAGGATCGCGATGTCCGCGCCCTTGTCGTTCACCACCATGATCAGGGTCGCGATGATGTTGAACGCGGCCACCGCGACGATCATCAGCAACAGCAGGCCGATCATGGTTTTTTCCATTTTCATCGCACTGAACAGGCTGCCCTGGGTGTGGGTCCAGTCGTCAGCCTTGTAGGCGGCGCCCAGCCCCGTGGCGATGTCGCTCGACACTTGCGGCGCGGCATACAGGTCCTTCACCGCCAGGCGCACGCTCTGCACCTGATTCGGCTCCCAGTGTTGCATCTGCGCGGCATCGGCCATGTGGATCAGCGCCATGGTGCCGTCCAGCTCGGCGCCGACCTTGAACACGCCGACCACATTCAGTCGTTGCATGCGTGGGGTAATACCACCCGGTGCGTTGCTGACTTCCGGCACGATCAGGGTGATCTTGTCGCCGACGTTCAAGCGGAAACGGCGCGCCGTGATCTCGCCGATCACCACGCCGAATTCGCCCGGCTTCAGGGCTTCGAGGCTTCCCTGAACGATGTGTTTGGCGACGATCGACACCTGGCCTTCCAGCGCCGGGTCGACCCCGCTGACCTGGATGGGCTGCATCGTGCCCTTGTAGGACAGCATGCCCTCCATCTCGGTGAACGGCACCGCCGCTGTCACATCCGGGTTTTTCATCGCCGCCGCTGCCACGGGCTTCCAGTCATCAATCGGGTTGACGCCGACGATGGTGGCATGCGGCACCATGCCGAGGATGCGCGAGCTCATTTCGCGCTGGAAGCCATTCATCACCGACAGCACCACGATCATCGCCAGCACGCCGAGGGCGAGGCCGATCATCGACGTCATCGAGATGAAGGAAACAAAGCGATTGCGGCGCTTGGCGCGGGTATAGCGCGTGCCGATAAAGATCGATAACGGTCTGAACATTCGCTGGGGCACCGTATGAAAATAAAAGACCCGACGCCTTTTCAGACATCGGGTTTCGGCCAATCAGATGGGAGTGAGGCAACCTTCCTGCAAGTGCAGGACGCGATCCATCTGGCGGGCCAGGTTCATGTCGTGGGTCACTACCAGGAACGCCGTGCGCATCGAGGTGCTGAGCTCCAGCATCAAGTCCTGGATCCCCTGGGCAGTGTGAGAGTCGAGGTTGCCGGTTGGCTCGTCGAGCATCACCAGGCCCGGTGTGTTCACCAGGGCGCGGGCGATGGCCACACGCTGACGCTCACCGCCGGACAATTCGGCCGGTTTGTGTTCCAGGCGATGGCCCAACCCTACCCGCTCCAGCAACGCCGTGGCACGCTGGCGCGCCTCCGGGATCGCAGTCTTGCCGATCAGCAGCGGCATGCAGACGTTTTCCAGGGCGGTGAATTCCGGCAACAGGTGGTGGAACTGGTACACGAAGCCCAGGGCTCGGTTACGCAGCAGGCCGCGCTTCTTCTCGCTCAGCGCCGACAGTTCTTCGCCATCGAGCCAGACGCTGCCCTTGGTCGGTGTATCGAGGCCGCCCAGCAGATTGAGCAAGGTACTTTTGCCCGAGCCGGACTTGCCGACAATCGCCACACGCTCTCCCGGGTGCAACTCCAGTTGCAGGCCGGCCAACACTTCCACCGATTCCGGGCCTTCCTCGTAGGACTTGCCCAGGCTGCGGCAGCTCAAGATTGCTTTATCACTCATGCCCGACTCACTCATAACGTAGCGCCTCCGCAGGCTGGGTGCGCGCGGCACGCCAGGCTGGATACAGGGTGGCGAGGAAACTCAGGACCAACGCCGCAGAGCAGACCATCACGACGTCCTGGCTCTGCACTTGCGAGGGCAGGTAATCGATGAAGTACACGTCGGCGTTGAGGAACTTATGCCCGATCAAGCCTTCGAGGGCCGAGATCGCAGCACTGACATTCAACGCGGCGAAGATGCCGACCACAGCGCCGATCGCGGTACCGACCACGCCAATGACCGTACCCTGCACCATGAACGTGCGCATGATCGTGCCCGGCGTGGCGCCCAGTGTGCGCAGGATCGCGATGTCGCCCTTCTTGTCGTTCACCACCATCACCAGTGTGGAAATGATGTTGAATGCAGCGACCGCGACGATCAGCAGCAACAACAGGCCGATCATGGCTTTTTCCATGCGGATCGCCTGGTACAGGTTGCCGTGGGTGCGGGTCCAGTCGCGGGCGTAGAAACGGTCTTCGCCGAGATCGCGGGCGATGCTCCACGCGGTGCGCGGTGCCTGGAACAGGTCGTCGAACTTCAGGCGCAGGCCCTGGACCTGATCCGGTTTCCAGCGATGCAGCCGGGCCAGATCCTGCAGGTTGGTGACACCCAGATAGCCATCGAGCTCGCCGGCACCGACATGGAAAATGCCGACCACGGTAAAGCGCTTCATGCGCGGGAACATCCCGGCCGGGGTCACAGTGACTTCCGGCGCGACGAAGGTCAGCTTGTCGCCAATCGCGGCTCCGAGCTTGGCCGCGGCCTTGTCACCGATGACGATGCCGAATTCACCCGGCACCAGGTCGTCGAGTTTGCCCTGGGTCATGAAGTGATCAATGATCGACACCTGACGCTCTTGCGCCGGGTCGATGGCATTGAGCAGGACTTTCGAGACCTTGCCGTTGTTGGTCAGCAACCCCTGCATTTGCGTGAAGGGCGCAACGGCCGTCACCTGCGGGTTCTGCTTGACCTTGGCCGCCAGGCTTTGCCAATCGCTGATCGGCTCGCCGGACTCGATGGTCGCGTGGGGCACCATGCCCAGCACACGGGTGCGCATCTCATGATCGAAGCCGTTCATCACCGACAGCACCACGATCATCACGACCACGCCAAGGGCGAGCCCGATCATCGAAGTCAGGGAAATGAATGACACAAAATGATTGCGACGCTTTGCACGGGTGTAACGCGTGCCGATAAATACGAAGAGAGGTCTGAACATGTCGGGGCTTGTTCGGAGGGAAAAGGAACGTCCTTGTGGCGGGGGTCGATAACCAGCTTTACACTCAGACCACCGCCGCTACCATGGGTTCGCCATGTCGACATTAGATGAAGAAGATCGCCGCGAATACTACCGTATCGAGGATACGATCGCACTGGAAATTCGGCCCCTGACTGCTACTGAAGCCACAGGCCAGGAAGTGTTGCAGGATGCTTCCCCACTCTTCAACTTGCTCAGCGAACTGCATCTGAGCGAATTCGAGTCGCAACACCTGTTGCGCCAGATCAGCGAACGCGACCGCACGACCGCCGCATTCCTCAAATCCCAGAACAAACGCATCGATTTGCTGAGTCAGGTCGTCGCCCTGACAGTGCTCGGGCAGATCGGCGCACCGCAGCCGGTGATCCTCTCCGAAGGCGGTATCGACTTTCAGCACCCATCGCCCATTGCCGCCGGTGCACACTTGTCGGTCAAGCTGGTGCTGATGCCGCAAGCCCTGGGCCTGCTGCTGCGCGCTCGTGTCACCCATTGCGACCGCAAGGGCGATGGCTATGACGTCGGCACCGAGTTCGAACACCTGACCGACGCCCAGCGCCAACTGTTGGCCCGCCACATCTTGCAAAAGCAGGCCCAGGAACGACGCCAGGCCCGCGAACAACTCGAATCAGGCAATTAATTTAAGGAAGAACCGTGACCCTCATCTACGGCCATCGCGGCGCCAAGGGCGAAGCACCGGAAAACACCCTGACCAGCTTCCAGGAATGTCTCAAGCACGGCGTGCGTCGCTGCGAACTGGACCTGCACCTGTCCATGGACGGCGAGCTGATGGTCATCCACGACCCGACCCTCAAGCGCACCACCGACCGTCGCGGCAAAGTCGTCGAACACACGGCGGCCGAGCTTGTGACTTACGACGCGCGCAAGGGCGGCCCGGGCTGGATCAAGCCATGCCCGATTCCGACGCTGGAAGAACTGTTCGAGAAGTGCGACTTCGATCATTGGCAACTGGAAGTCAAAAGCGCATCACGGATGCGTGCCGCGACCACCGTGCTGGCGATTCGTGAAATGGTCCAGCGCCATGGCCTGATGGACAAGGTGACCATTACGTCGAGTTCACGGGAAGTATTGAAGGCCGCGCTGGAACTGGTGCCGGACGTATCCCGCGGACTGGTGGCCGAGTACGCCTGGCTCGACCCGCTGAAGGTCGCGGCCAGCTATGGCTGTGAGATTCTGGCGCTGAACTGGACCCTGTGCACGCCGGAACGCCTGCAAAGGGCACAGCGTCAGGGGCTGCATGTGTCGGTGTGGACCGTCAACGAGCCGGCGCTGATGCGCAGGCTCGCCGACTTCGGCGTTGACAGCCTGATTACAGACTTTCCCGGTTTGGCCACCGCCACGCTCGAGAATTGCTGAAATCGGTCTCCCCGGCCGGCTCAGGCCACCGGCCGGAGCCGCTCAAAAAAGCCGGTTGAGGCCGTCATACGCCGCTACCCGATAGGCTTCGGCCATGGTCGGGTAGTTGAACGTGGTGTTGACGAAGTACTTCAGCGTGTTCAGTTCGCCCGGCTGGTTCATGATCGCCTGACCGATGTGCACGATCTCCGATGCCTGATAACCGAAGCAATGAACGCCCAGCACTTCCAGGGTTTCACGGTGGAACAGGATCTTCAGCATGCCTTGCGGCTCACCGGCGATCTGCGCCCGCGCCATGCTCTTGAAGAACGCCTTGCCCACTTCATACGGCACCTTGGCCTGGGTCAGCTCCTGCTCGTTCTTGCCGATCGAGCTGATCTCCGGAATGGTGTAGATGCCGGTCGGCACGTCATTCACGAAACGCCAGCTACCGTTATCGACGATGCTGCCAGCGGCCGAACGGCCCTGGTCGTGGGCGGCACTGGCCAGGCTCGGCCAGCCGATCACGTCACCGGCACCGTAGATGTTCGGCACGCAGGTGCGGTATGCCTCGTCGACTTCGATCTGGCCACGGCTGTTGACCTTCACGCCGATGTTTTCCAGACCCAACTGATCGGTGTTGCCGGTACGGCCGTTGCACCAGAGCAACGCGTCGGCCTTGATCTTCTTGCCGGACTTGAGGTGCAGGATCACGCCGTTGTCCACGCCTTCGACGCGGTCGTAGTCTTCGTTGTGGCGAACCGTGATGTTGTTGTTGCTGAAGTGATAACTCAGGGCCTGGGAGATTTCCGAGTCGAGGAAGCTCAGCAGTTGACCACGGTTGTCCACCAGCTCGACCAGTACACCCAGACCACTGAAGATCGAGGCGTATTCGCAACCGATCACGCCGGCGCCATAAACGATGAGTTTGCGCGGGGTGTGGCCGAGGCTGAGGATGGTGTCGCTATCGTAGATACGCGGGTGGTGGAAATCGATGTCCGCCGGGCGATAAGGACGCGATCCGGTAGCAATGATGATGTGCTTGGCCACCAGTTTTTCGACCACGCCGTTGGCGCAGACCACTTCGATGGTTTGCTCGTCGGCGAAGCTGCCAGTGCCGAAGAACACGTCGACGCGGTTACGGGCGTAGTAGCCGGTACGCGAAGCGACTTGTTTGGAAATGACTTTCTCGGCGCTTTTCAACACGTCCGGGAACGAAAACCAGCGCGGCTCACCAATGGCCCGGAACATCGGGTTGGTGTTGAATTGCATGATCTGCCGCACCGAGTGACGCAGTGCCTTGGACGGGATGGTGCCCAAGTGAGTGCAGTTGCCGCCGACCTGGCGACGGCTATCGACCATCGCCACCTTGCGCCCTGCCTTGGCGGCGTTCATTGCCGCGCCTTCCCCCGCCGGGCCGGAACCCAACACCACCACGTCGTAGTTGTAGACAGCCATGCGTACTCCTCAGAACAGGCCGCGGCACCCTCGGCACCTGCGGCTAAATCACGCCAATGTGTGGCATGAAGGAACAATTTGGGGCCAGTGCAGAACCCGGACACAGTCTATAGAAGCGTCAACGCCGCGCACATTAACCCTTGGTCGCGTCGTAGGCTACTTTTGCCTGCACTGGAACGCCAGTTTTCAATGCTCAAATTGCCGCAATCACTCGGTTTTTTTGCCACTGAGGCGTTCAAAAGCGTGACTGCTGCGTGTGACGAAACCTGTATCGGCGCGAATCACAAAAAATGCACCGATATCGTGTTTTTCTGCGTAGTCCCAACCACGTTCCGGACCGAGAATCAGCAACAGCGTCGATAAGCCATCGGCCATCAACGCTGAAGGATGAATCACTGTGACTGACGCCAGTGTGTGTAAGACCGGAGAACCGGTCCGCGCATCGAAGGTGTGGGAAAAGCGCTGGCCGCCCTGCTCGAAATAATTCCGGTAGTCGCCGGAAGTGGACAGGCCATAGCCGTCGACAACAATGACGCGCTCGGCCACCTGTCGGTCATCCCGTGGTTCTTCCAGGGCAATGCGCCATGGCGAGCCGTCAGCCTTCTTGCCGGACGCCTTGAGCTCACCCGTGGCCTCGGCGAGGTAGTCATGGATGCCCATCGCCTCGAGCCTTGCGGCAATCGTGTCCACTGCATAACCGGCGGCGATGCTGTTGAAGTCGACCTCGACGGCGGCGTCCTTGCACAACTTGTCGCCATCGATATGCAGGTGTTCGTGACCGACGCGCTTGCGGACTTCGGCAAGCGCGTCGGCGGTCGGGACTTTTTCCTCGCGGGCCTGCGGACCAAATCCCCAGAGGTTCAGCAACGGCTCCACCGTCAGATCGTAGGAGCCTTCACTTTGCACTGACAACTGCTCGCCTACGCGGACCAATTCGAGGATCGACGCCGGCATTGCCTGACAGCGGTTGGCCGGCAATGCATTGAAGCGCTCGATGTCCGAGTCGCTACGGTAGGTCGACATTTGCCGGTCGACGTCAGAGAGGATCTGCTCAACCTGGACACGGACTTCGTCCGGCGCCGGAAGGCCGGCATGGCGCACATACTTGATCGAATAAGTGCTGCCCATGGTCGGGCCGCCGAAACTTTCGAGGGCGTCGCTGTTGCCGCAACCTGATAGTGCGCCGAGCAGCAAAAATGCCACCCCCTGCCGCCTGCTCAACAATTCCCGAGCTCCCCAAAACATCCCCTGACACGCCGCCAAGGCCAGACATTATGCGATAGAAATGTGGGAGCGAGCCTGCTCGCGATGAGGCCAGCACATTCAGCATTGATAGTTCTCTCAGACCGCTATCGCGGGCAAGCTCGCTCCCACACTGGATGGCGGGTGTGATCACGACCGTGCAAACACCACCAGACCCTGTGGGAGCGGGCTTGCTCGCGATGAGGCCAGCACATTCAGCATTGAT